>NZ_CP024307.1:0-77500 GCF_002944405.1 Sinorhizobium fredii
CAGCCAGACGGGCGGAGGCGTAAGGCATTTCCCGTTCAACACCTCAAGAACTTTGCGACGTGTCTCGGCCACTCGCCATTTCCCAATCTAAAATCAACCTATTTGAAATTGTTTCTATTTCTTAGAGTCGGTGGCTATCAAGGATTAAAATCAATCCTCAGTTCATCCAACCGCCGCCGATCGCCACGCGTATCATTGGAGAAAGTTCGACTGGATTGCCAACGGATCGGGAAAAGCTGAGAAAAGACAGGAAAGTCAGCATCTTGCCCAGGCGTTCGGATTTGCGATTCCTGTGGACAAGGAGTCGATCCGCGTGACAATTTGTCGTCGGCTTGAGTCTTGTCCACAACTGCGCCCGGGCGTTTTTCGTCCGGGCGTCGGATGTGAATAACGCGACCCTTTTCCACGGGCCTAAGCGGCGGCCGCGATTTTGGCCGCCGGTGTCCCGGCCTATCAACAGCCTCCGGAGAATTGCGTGGAGAACCGAAAAAATTACTTCCACCTGCATCTCGTCTCCGATTCGACGGGCGAGACGCTGATAGCCGCCGGCCGCGCCGCCGCGGCGCAATTCCAGTCCTCGCACGCGCTCGAGCATGTCTATCCGCTGATCCGCAACAGGAAGCAGTTGATGCAGGTTCTCGATGCGATCGACGGCGCACCGGGCATCGTGCTTTATACGATCGTCGATCGGGAACTAGCCGGCATGATCGACCAGCGCTGCCGCGAGATCGGCGTTCCCTGCGTCTCCGTCCTCGACCCGATTATCGAGCTGTTCCAATCCTATCTCGGTTCGCCGTCGCGGCGCCGTTCGGGCGCACAGCATGTCATGGATGCCGATTATTTCGCCCGGATCGAGGCGCTGAACTTCACCATGGATCACGACGACGGGCAGATGCCGGCCGATTTCAACGAGGCGGATGTCGTGCTCGTCGGCGTGAGCCGGACCTCCAAGACGCCGACGAGCATCTATCTCGCCAATCGCGGCATCAAGACCGCCAACATTCCGATTGTCCCCGGCGTGCCCTTGCCGGAGGGCCTGCTCAAGGCGACGAAGCCGCTGGTGGTGGGGCTGATCGCCAGCGCCGACCGTCTCTCCCAGGTTCGCCAGCATCGCCTGCTGGGTACGACCCAGAGCTTTCATGGCGAGGACTATACGGATCGGGCGGCGATCTCCGAGGAGCTGAAATATGCCCGCACGCTCTGCGCCCGCAACAACTGGCCGCTGATCGACGTGACCCGCCGTTCGATCGAGGAAACCGCCGCGGCGATCGTTGCCCTTCGCCCCCGGCTCAGATAGAGCGGAGCCCAGGAACCGGAAGGTCGCACAGCAGCCGTTCGGTCGCGCCGTTCGGTTCCGGTTCATGCGGAATCGATCATGATGATCGCATGCGACCGGTCCAGCGACCATCGTGATCTCGGAACTGCGGATTGAGAAGATGACATCCTCGCTCGTGCTCGCCTCTGCCAGCCCCTTTCGGCGCGCTCTCCTGGAAAACGCCGGGCTGACATTTGCGGCCCGCGCAGCCCAGGTGGACGAGCGCGCCTTGGAACGACCGCTGGAAGAGGCGGGTGCCTCACCTTCCGAGGTGGCGCTTACACTAGCGGAAGCCAAGGCGAAGGATGTGTCGCGCCATTTCGCAGGCGCGCTGGTGATCGGCAGCGACCAGACGATGTCGCTTGGCACCCGCGTCTATCACAAGCCGAAAGATATGGCGGAGGCGACTGAACATCTCCTCTCGCTCTCCGGCAGGACGCACAGCCTGAACAGCGCCATCGTCCTCGTCCGTGACGGTGAGGTCCTCTGGCGGCATGTGTCGACCGCGCGTATGACGGTCAGGCCGCTGGAACGCGCCTTTGCCGAACGGCATCTGAGAAGGGTCGGGGAGAAGGCGCTTTCGAGCGTCGGCGCCTATCAGCTCGAAGGTGAGGGGATCCAGCTCTTCGAGAAGATCGACGGCGATTACTTCACGATCCTAGGTCTGCCGATGCTGCCGCTTCTTGAAAAACTCCGCGAATTGGGATCGATCGATGCGTGATTCACGTGAAACATTTTTTAACCACGCCTTCGTCACCGGCTATCCCATCAAGCATTCTCGCTCGCCGCTGATCCACGGCTATTGGCTAAAACAGTTCGGCATTGCCGGAAGCTACCGGGCCCACGAGGTGACCCCGGCGGCCTTCCCTGATTTCATGCGCAATCTGCGGGAGGGCAGCACTGGCTTCTGCGGCGGCAATGTCACCATCCCCCACAAGGAGATGGCTTTCGAGCTCTCCGACCGGCCGGACGAGCTGAGTGCCGAGCTCGGCGCCGCCAATACCCTCTGGCTCGAAGACCGACAAATCTACGCGACCAATACCGACGGGCGCGGTTTCGTCGCCAATCTCGACGAGCGGGCAAGCGGCTGGGATCGTACCTCCACGGCCGTCATTCTCGGCGCCGGCGGCGCCAGCCGCGCCGTGATCCAGGCGGTCCGCGATCGCGGCGTCAGGACGATCCATGTGGTGAACCGCACGGCCGCCAGGGCCCAGGAACTGGCTGACCGGTTTGGCGAGGCCGTCGAGGCCCATCCGATCGCCGCCCTTTCCGAGGTCATGGCCGCTGCCGGTCTGTTCGTGAATACGACCTCGCTCGGCATGGACGGCGAGCCGGCGCCGTCGATCGATTTCTCGCCGCTCGCAGCCGGCGCGGTGGTCACCGACATCGTCTATGTGCCGTTGAAAACGCCGCTCCTTCGCCAGGCCGAAGAGCAGGGCTTCCGGATCGTCGACGGCCTTGGCATGCTCCTGCACCAGGCCGTGCCGGGTTTCGAGAAATGGTTCGGCCGGAAACCGAAAGTCGATGAAACGCTTCGGCAAATTATTATCGAAGATATGGACGTGCACGCATGATCACCGTCGGGCTCACCGGCTCCATCGGCATGGGAAAAACGACGGCGGCTCAGATGTTCCGGGAGCTCGGCGTCCCGGTGAACGACGCGGACGAGGTGGTTCACGATCTCTATCGCGGGGAAGCGGTGGCGCCGGTCGAAGCAGCCTTTCCGGGCGTCGCCAAGGACGGCATCGTCGATCGGGCGGAGCTTTCCCGGCAGTTGCTGGCACAACCGGAGCGCCTCGGCGAACTGGAGCGGATCGTTCACCCGCTTGTCCGGGCGAGGGAAGATGCGTTCGTGGCAAGGCACAGTGCGGCGGGAGCGGCTTTCGTGCTTCTCGATATCCCGCTGCTTTTCGAGACCAAGGCCGAGAAGCGCCTCGACCGGGTCGTCGTCGTCAGCTGCGATGCGGAGACCCAGCGAGAGCGTGTCATGAAGCGCCCGGGCATGACCGCCGAGAAATTCGCGATGATTCTCGCGCGGCAGGTGCCCGACAGTGAAAAGCGCGCCCGGGCGGATTACGTCATCGACACGAGCGACAGTTTCGACGTTACCCGGGAGCAGGTCCGCGCCATTGTCGATCGTTTGACCGTGGACAGCCCCTGACCCGCGGCCATGAGCATCTTCAACTGGAAAAGCAACGACATTAAAATCGGTCGCACGAACGGATCAACTGATTCGCCGAGTAGCCCGTCTTAGGAAAATTCATGCGTGAGATCATTTTCGATACGGAAACGACCGGCCTCGACAGCCGTGAGGACCGGGTGATCGAGATCGGCGGCGTCGAGCTCGAGAACCAGTTTCCGACCGGACGGACAATCCATCTCTATATCAATCCGGGCGACCGCAAGGTGCATCCCGATGCGCTCGCCGTGCACGGCATCACCGACGACTTCCTGAAGGACAAGCCATCCTTTGCCGACGTGGTCGAGCAGATTGTCGACTTCTTCGGAGATGCGCGCTGGGTCGCACACAATGCGACCTTCGATATCGGCTTCATCAATGCCGAGTTCGACCGTTTGGGGCTGCCGCCGATCGCGAACGATCGGGTGACCGATACGCTGGCCATGGCACGGCGCAAGCACCCGATGGGCCCAAATTCGCTCGATGCGCTGTGCCGCCGCTATGGCATCGACAACTCGCATCGCGCCAAGCACGGCGCCCTTCTCGACTCCGAGCTGCTCGCCGAAGTCTATATCGAAATGATTGGCGGCCGCCAGGCGGCGCTGGGGCTGGTGACGAGCGAGATCAACGGTCTTGCCGTACGGGCGGACGACGGTCCGATCATCGTCATGCAAAGGGAGCGGGTGCTGACGCCGCGCCTGACGGAAGCCGAGATCGCGGCCCATGCGGCGCTCGTTTCCAAGATCGGTGCGAAGGCGATTTGGGTAAAGTACAGCGGCTGAAAGCCCGCAACAAAAACCCGGCCTTCTGAGCCGGGTTTTTTGCACTTATTCGAGGATGCGTCAGTTCGTCGTCGTGTTGCTGTTGGCAACCTGGGCGCGGACTTTCTCCTCCGCCATGCGCTGAGCGAACATCTGCGCAAAATCGATCGGGTCGATCATCAGCGGCGGGAAGCCGCCGTTGCGGGTCGCGTCGGCGACGATCTGGCGGGCAAAGGGGAAGAGCAGGCGCGGGCACTCGATGAAGAGCAGCGGCAGCATGTGCTCCTGCGGGAAGCCAGATACGCGGAAAACGCCGCCATAGGCGAGCTCGACGTTGAACAGCACCTTGTCGCCGTCCTGAGCCTGGGCGTTCAGCGAGAGAACGACGTCGAAATCGTTCTCCGCGAGCGGATTGGCATTGACGTTGACATTGATGTTGATCGAGGGCGCGCGATCGCGGGCCTGCAGCGAACGCGGGGCGCCGGGGTTCTCGAAGGAGAGGTCCTTGACGTACTGGGCCAGGATGTTGAGCGACGGGCTCTGCTGGGCCTCGCCATTGCCGTTGGATGCGGTATCAGTCGTCATAAGAGTTTCCTCGGACTTCGAATTGGTGAGGCCATCTAGCACTTCGGACCTGGGCTTACAACCCTCGAAGCCGGGACCGGTTCCCCGGACTGAAAGGCGTTACGGCCCCCTTCGCCGACCGGATTCACTATCGCCCTGACCTACCCGGAAATCCGGTTGCCAGGCGGCGAGGGACCGTTTTCGTCGTCGTTCCTTCTGGAGAACTCGTCCGTGTCGAGGTCGATGATCGTCGGGCCGCGCGGCCGGTCGCTGCCGCGGCCGCCGGAGTAGAAGCCGCTTCCGGTCGTCAGGATCGTCAGCCGCGTCTGCAGGAAGGAGGAGATGGCGCGCCTGACCGGCGGCAGGAAGAAAATGACACCAGCGATGTCGGTGATGAAGCCCGGGACGATCAGCAGGATTGCTGCAACGAAGATGAGTGCACCGCCGAGAAGATCCGGGCCAGGGTCCTTTCCGGCCCGGGCCGCCTCCTGCACGCGGCGCAAAGTGCCGAGACCCTGGATGCGTAAGAGCAGGACGCCGGCAACTCCGCTCACTAGGACGAGCAGCAGCGTCATCGCCAGGCCGAGTTCGCGGCCGACGACCACGAAGCCGGCAATCTCTGCGATCGGCAGGCCGAGGATGACGAGGGGAATGATCAGCGACCGCATCGATCGTGCTCGCAAGAAGATGAGTGCAATTGACCGGTCTCCGGTTTATGGGTGCGACATCGCCATTTGAATGGTTTATCCTTGCGGACTATATGGAACACCAAGAGAAATTCTAACAGCGGTTCCGGGTAGAAATGGGCTCTTTCGACTTCATCACGTTTTTTTTCCTGATCGCGGCTGTGGTCATCTTCTTGCAATTGCGCAGCGTCCTTGGCCGCAGGACAGGAAATGAACGACCGCCTTTCGACCCCTATTCGCCGCGCGAGGCGCAGGGTCCGGAGGCAAGGGACAATGGCAAGGTCGTGCAGCTCCCTCGCCGCGAGAGCAGCGCGGAGGACGAGTCCCGTTACGCCGCCATTGATGGTTTTTCCAAGCCCGGCACGCCGCTGAACGCGCAACTGCGGGCGCTCAGCGACGCAGACCCGAGCTTCCAGCCCGCCGAATTCCTCAACGGCGCGAAGATGGCCTACGAGATGATCGTCATGGCCTTCGCCGACGGCGACCGCAAGACACTGAAAAGTCTTCTGTCCCGCGAGGTGTATGAAGGCTTCGAAGCGGCGATCGCCGAACGGGAGGCCAAGGGAGAGGTGGTCAAGTCGACCTTCGTCGGCATCGAAAAGGCCGAGATCGTCCATGCGGAGCTCAAGGACACTGAAGAGAACGTCACCGTTCGCATCGTCAGCCAGCTCATCTCCGCCACCTACGACAAGCAGGGCAAGCTGATCGACGGCGACGCCGATTCGGTTGCCGAAGTGAATGACCTCTGGACCTTTGCGCGCGACATCCGCTCGCGCGATCCGAACTGGAAGCTGATCGCCACCGAATCGGAAAATTGACCGCAAGGGGCGATAATGGCCTTTGATCTCGAACCGGTGTCCTTTTCGGAATTGCCGGGGTGGCAGCAGGACGACCCGACTCCCGTCATCGATGCGCTTCGCCGCTGTCATCATCATGTGACGGCGGTCAAACCGTACAGGACAGGCTCTCTCGGAGTAACGGTCGCCGACCTGCTGCCCGCCTACGAGGCGGCCGGTGCCGGTTTTTCGGGAGCTGCCGCGGCGCGCGCTTTCTTCGAGGACCGCTTCGTGCCGTTCCGCATCCGTCCCGACGACGGAGGGAAAGGCTTCGTTACTGCCTTCTACGAACCGGAAGTCGAGGTTCGCGCCACCGCAGACGCGGAGTTCCGCTTTCCCTTCTACCGGCGGCCCGCCGATCTCATCGATATTGATGACGCGAATCGGCCCGAGGGAATGGATCCTTATTTCGTTTTTGGCCGGCTTCGCGATGGCAGGATTGAGGAATATTCCGATCGACGGGCGATCGACGAGGGACTACTCGCCGGCCGCGGCCTCGAGATCGCCTATGCCCGCTCGAAGGTCGACGTCTTCTTTATTCATGTCCAGGGTGCTGCGCGGCTCATCTATCCGGACGGAACGCGCCGCCGCATTACCTATGCGGCAAAGACCGGGCACCGCTTTTCTGCGGTCGGCAAACTGTTGATCGAGCGCGGCGAAATCGACCCGGCGACCGTCTCGATGGCGAGCATTCGCGACTGGCTCGCGGCCCATCCGGCGAAGGTCGACGAGGTCCTGTGGCACAATCGTTCTTTCATCTTCTTCCGTGAAGCGTCGGTGGAGGACGAAAGCCTCGGACCGGTCGCCGCCGCCAAGGTGCCGCTCGAGCCGGGCCGGTCGCTCGCGGTGGACCGTCTCATCCATACCTTCGGGGTTCCCTTCTACATTGCCAGCGAGACGCTTACCCATCTCGATGGCGGCCGTCCTCTTGCACGGCTGATGCTGGCGCTCGATACCGGCTCGGCGATCGTCGGACCGGCCCGCGGCGACATCTTCACCGGCTCCGGCGAGGCGGCCGGCGCACTTGCCGGCTCGGTGCGCGCCGCTGCCGATTTCTTCATCCTCGTGCCCCGCGCGGCCGCCGCCAGATATCGCCATGGCTAGGGAGAAAAAGCTGTCGCCGGAGGATCGCATCCTGTGGGGCAAGGTCGCGCGCTCGACCAAGCCGATGCCGGGGCGGCTGCAGGACCTCGAGGACCTGCTCGGCGAGATCGAGCCGCCGCCGGCGCCGTCCTCTCCCCAGCCGGCCGACGCCGGCTTGTCCGCATCGGCGAAGCCTGAGCAGGGATTTGCCCTGAGCGGCAAGGCCGAGCACCGCCACTATCCGATAGAGAGACCGGTGAAGCGGAAGCTGGCGAAGGGGCGGCTGGCGCTCGAGGCGCGTATCGACCTGCACGGGATGATCCAGAGCGAGGCGCATGGGTTCCTGCTGCAGTTTCTCCTGAAGGCGCACGAGCGCGGCTTGCGCCATGTCCTTGTCATCACCGGCAAGGGAACGTCGTTCGGCAGCGACGGCGCGTTGAAGCGAGCGGTGCCGCTCTGGTTCGCCCTTCCCGAGTTTCGCCCGCTGATCTCGTCCTACGAGCCGGCGGCACGAAATCATGGGGGCGAGGGGGCGCTCTATGTCCGCCTGGCGCGCACCAGGGGGCGTGCGCCATGACGCCCTTCGGCGAGGCCATGCGCGACCTGCGCCGCCGCAAGGGGGTCTCGCAGAAGGAGATGGCGGCGGCGATCGGCGTTTCGCCGGCCTATCTTTCGGCCCTAGAACATGGCAAGCGCGGCGCCCCGAGTTTCGATTTCCTGCAGCGCGTCGCCGGCTACTTCAATGTGATCTGGGACGAGGCCGACGAGCTCTTCAGCATCGCGCGGCTCTCCGATCCGAAGGTCGTGCTCGACACTTCGGGTCTGCCGCCCGGCCACACCGCCTTTGCCAACCGCCTGAGCGAGCGGATTCGCGGCCTTTCGGGCGAAGCGATCGAGGCGATGGAAGATATTTTGGAAAAAGCCACATTTCCTGATAATGACAGGGGATGAAGCCTCGCCCCGGCCGCGCTCGCGACGCCCGGGATTTGGAACCCGTGGACAAATTTCCTATAGTCCGCGAGGCATCCGCGCTGTGATTCGCAACGAATCACGACGTCCGAAAACCTGGAAAGACCTGAAGCCGAATGACCGATATCTCTGAGACCGAAGCAGGCGCGATCGCCGAATATGGTGCCGATTCCATCAAGGTGTTGAAGGGCCTCGACGCCGTGCGCAAGCGGCCGGGCATGTATATCGGCGATACCGATGATGGCTCCGGTCTGCACCACATGGTCTATGAGGTCGTCGACAACGCGATCGACGAGGCACTGGCCGGCCATGCCGACATCGTCACGGTTACGCTCAATCCCGATGGCTCCTGCACCGTGACCGACAACGGCCGTGGCATTCCGACGGACATTCACCGGGAAGAGGGCGTCTCGGCGGCCGAGGTGATCATGACGCAGCTTCATGCCGGCGGCAAATTCGACCAGAACTCCTACAAGGTGTCCGGCGGATTGCACGGCGTCGGCGTTTCGGTCGTCAACGCCCTTTCCGTGTCGCTCAAGCTCAAGATCCGTCGCGCCGGCAAGATCCACGAGATGAGCTTTACCCACGGCGTCGCCGATGGGCCGCTGACGATTACCGGCGACGCCGGCAGCGAAACCGGCACCGAAGTCACCTTCCTGCCGAGCGAGCAGACCTTCTCTAAGACCGAATTCGACTTCGCAACGCTCGAACATCGCCTGCGGGAGCTCGCCTTCCTGAATTCCGGCGTCCGGATCGTCCTGACCGACAAGCGCCACTCGGACATCCGCCGCGACGAGATGATGTATGACGGCGGACTCGAGGCCTTCGTCGCCTATCTCGACCGGGCGAAGAAGCCGCTCGTGCACAAGCCGGTCTCGATCCGCGGCGAGAAGGACGGCATCACCGTCGAGGTGGCCATGTGGTGGAACGACAGCTACCACGAGAACGTGCTCTGCTTCACCAACAACATTCCGCAGCGCGACGGCGGCACCCACATGGCCGGCTTCCGCGGTGCTCTGACCCGGCAGATCACCTCCTATGCCGATACGTCCGGCATTACCAAGAAGGAAAAGGTGTCGCTGACCGGCGACGATTGCCGCGAAGGCTTGACGGCGGTCCTGTCGGTCAAGGTGCCGGATCCGAAGTTTTCCTCGCAGACCAAGGACAAGCTGGTGTCGTCCGAAGTCCGGCCGGTGGTCGAGAGCCTCGTCAATGAGGCGCTCAGCGTCTGGCTCGAGGAAAATCCCTCCGATGCGAAGATCCTCGTCGGCAAGGTCGTCGAGGCGGCCGCCGCCCGCGAAGCGGCGCGCAAGGCGCGTGAACTGACGCGCCGCAAGGGGGCCCTCGACATCTCGTCGCTGCCGGGCAAGCTCGCCGACTGCTCCGAGCGAGATCCGGCCAAGTCGGAAGTGTTCCTGGTGGAGGGCGATTCGGCAGGCGGTTCGGCCAAGCAGGGCCGCTCGCGCGAGAACCAGGCGATCCTGCCGCTGCGCGGCAAGATCCTGAATGTCGAGCGGGCGCGCTTCGACAAGATGCTGTCGAGCCAGGAAATCGGCACCCTGATCACCGCACTCGGCACCTCGATCGGCAAGGACGAGTTCAATGCCGACAAGCTGCGCTATCACAAGATCATCATCATGACGGATGCCGACGTCGACGGCGCCCATATCCGCACGCTGCTGCTGACCTTCTTCTTCCGGCAGATGCCGGAGCTGATCGAGCGCGGCCACCTCTATATCGCCCAGCCGCCGCTCTACAAAGTGACGCGCGGCAAGTCCGCCCAGTACCTGAAGGACGAAAAGGCATTCGAGGAGTATCTGATCACGACCGGCCTCGATGAGGCGTCGCTGACGCTCGGCTCGGGTGAGGTCAGGGCCGGTCAGGATCTCCGCGAGGTGATCAACGACGCCTTGCGCCTGCGCTCGCTGATGGACGGACTGCATTCGCGCTACAACCGGGCGATCGTCGAGCAGGCGGCGATTGCCGGCGCGCTGAATACCGAGCTCAACAGCCATCACGACGACTACCAGAAGGTCGCCGCCGAAGTGGCGCGCCGTCTCGACGTCATTGCCGAGGAGACCGAACGCGGCTGGACCGGGTCGGTGACGGCCGAAGGCGGCCTGAAGCTCGAGCGCATGGTGCGCGGCGTCAAGGAAGTGGCGGTGCTCGACATGGCGCTGATCGGTTCCTCCGATGCCCGCCACATCGACCAGCTGACGGCGAAGCTCAAGGAAGTCTACGCCGAACCGCCGGTCCTGCGCCGCCGCGACGGCACGCAGGAGATCAGCGGGCCGCGGGCTCTCCTGGACGCGATCTTCGCTGCCGGCCGCAAGGGGCTGACGATGCAGCGCTACAAGGGCCTCGGCGAAATGAACGCCGAGCAATTGTGGGAAACGACGCTCGACCCGAATGTGCGCTCTTTGCTGCAGGTCAAGGTTTCCGACGCGACCGACGCGGACGGGCTGTTCTCGCGCCTGATGGGCGACGAGGTGGAGCCGCGCCGCGACTTCATCCAGGAAAACGCGCTGAGCGTCGCCAACCTCGACATCTGAGAAGCCGATCAGCAGAGACACTCGGCGGTGCTGTATATGAAAGCGTGGGGCTGTCTCGGCTCCGCGCTTTTTTCATTTGAGCTGCGGGCGGAAGGCTTTGCGCCTCAATCGCCCCTGAACTGACCTTCGAAAACGAATTCGTTGATTGGTTTGCGCTGGCTCGGCTTTTCGCGCTCCCGGAGATCGTCAGGAAGCGTGGCCGGATCGGCGAGCCTGCCGATTGCGACGGCCGCTTCCACCCGATAGTGCTCCGGCACGCCGGCGACGCGCATCGCCTTGTCGCGGTCGATCCCGGCCATGGCATGGGCATGCCACCCGGCAAGCTGGGTCTGGAGAGCGAAAGCGAACCAGGCGGCGCCGGTGTCGAAGGCATGCGTATAAGCGGGCCTGATCTCGCCGCTCGAGGTCTGCCTGTGGGTCTTCGAAAGAATGATCACGAGGGCCGAGGCGTTCTTGGCCCAGCGCTGATTTCCCTCGTCCAGCGTTTCCAGCAGGGAGGCGAAATACGCGGCGCCGCGGCGGGCATAGACGAAGCGCCACGGCTGGATATTGCTGGCGGAGGGCGCCCAGCGCGCCGCTTCGAAGAGCGCCAGCAGCTCCTTTTCGCCGATCTCCTCCCCGGTGAAGGCTCGCGGCGACCAGCGCTCGAGGAAGATGGAGTGAATCGGATGGTCGGCTGTTCTGTGGTTGATTTCCGTCACGGAAGGATCCTTCTCTGTGAATCCGTTGGGGAGGCCCTTCCGCTGTAAGGTGTTGCGTTCGCGAAGAGCCGGATTCGCCGCGACGCTATAGAACCTGACGGCGCTTTGGAACGTGCATCACAAAAAATCATCGAAGCGGGAACGCTGGCGCGCGGGACCTTCGGGAAGCGGAACGAAGCGACGAGGGAGGCGTTTTCCGGGAAAAGCAAAAGACGATTGTCGAAACGGAAAAAAGTTGTATAAGTTCTGTAACTTTTTTCTGAGGGAAGGACCAGCCATGAACTTGAAGGACCCGTCGCTGTTTCGCCAAGCCGCGCTCGTCGGCGAGAACTGGATCGAAGCCGACCCGCAGAACGCCATCGAGGTCAACAATCCGGCGACGGGCGAGATCATTGGACGCGTCCCGAAGCTCGGCGCCGCCGAAACCAAGGCTGCGATCGAAACCGCCGCTCGGGTCCAGAAGGAATGGGCGGCGAAGACCGCCAAGGAGCGCGCGGGAATTTTGCGCCGCTGGTACGAGCTGATGATCGAGAACAAGGACGATCTCGGCCGGATTCTGACGATCGAACAGGGCAAGCCGCTCGCCGAGGCGACCGGCGAGATCGTCTATGGCGCAAGCTTCATCGAGTGGTTTGCCGAGGAAGGGCGCCGCGTCTATGGCGACCTCGTGCCCGGCCACCAGAAGGACAAGCGCATCCTCGTGATGAAGCAGCCGATCGGCGTCGTCGCGGCGATCACCCCGTGGAACTTCCCGAATGCGATGATCACCCGCAAGGCCGGCCCCGCCTTTGCCGCCGGCTGTGCCATGGTGTTGAAGCCGGCCGCCCAGACGCCGTTTTCGGCGAGCGCCATCGCCGTGCTTGCCGAGCGCGCCGGCATGCCGAAGGGGCTGTTCTCCGTGATCACCGGTTCGGCCCGCGAGATCGGCGCCGAGATGACCTCGAACCCGACGGTGCGCAAGCTGACCTTTACCGGCTCCACCGAAGTCGGCGCCGAGCTCTATCGCCAGAGCGCCGCAACGATCAAGAAGCTCGGACTCGAGCTCGGCGGCAACGCGCCCTTCATCGTCTTTGATGATGCCGATCTCGACGCCGCGGTCGAAGGCGCGCTGATCGCCAAGTTCCGCAACAACGGCCAGACCTGCGTCTGCGCTAACCGCCTCTATGTCCAGGACGGCGTCTACGAAATCTTCACGGAAAAGCTCGCTGCCGCGGTCGCCAAGCTGAAGACCGGCAACGGCATGGAAGAGGGCGTCATCCTCGGTCCGCTGATCGACCTGCCGGCGCTCGCCAAGGTCGAGGAGCACGTGGCCGACGCCGTCGGCAAGGGTGCCCGCGTCATCCAGGGCGGCAGGCGCCATGCGCTCGGCGGCAGCTTCTATGAGGCGACGGTGCTGGCGGACGTCACCCAGGCAATGGCCGTGGCGCGCGAGGAGACCTTCGGTCCGGTCGCACCGCTCTTCCGCTTCAAGGACGAGGCGGACGTCATCCATCAGGCCAACGACACCGAATTCGGCCTTGCCTCCTATTTCTATGCCAAGGACCTGGCCCGCGTCTTCCGCGTCGCCGAAGCCCTCGAATACGGCATGGTCGGCGTCAACACGGGGCTGATCTCGACGGCGGAAGCCCCCTTCGGCGGCGTCAAACTCTCCGGCCTCGGCCGCGAGGGCTCGAAATACGGCATCGAGGAATTCATGGAAATCAAATATGTCTGCCTGGGCGGCATCGCCTGAGGCGAGGCAGCAACTCTATCGAAGCGAACCGGCCGGAAAATTCTGGCCGGTTTTTTCATTTGTGGATAAGACGTTGGTCTTCGTCAGAGGAGAGCGTTTATGCCGGCCCCCAAGAACCCCTTCAAAGCCGCGATCCGTGCAAGCCGTTTCCAGCTCGGCCTGTGGGTGGCGCTTGCCAGCCCCTATGCTGCCGAAGTCGTGGCCGGCAGCGGCTATGACTGGCTGCTGATCGACGGCGAACATGCGCCCAACGACCTGCCGCTGCTTGCCGCGCAGTATCGCGCGATTGCCGGCCGCGGCAGTCATCCGATCGTGCGGCTGCCCGTCGGCGATACGGCCTTGATCAAGCAGGTTCTCGACACCGGGGTGCAGACGTTGCTCATCCCGATGGTCGACACCGTAGCGCAGGCGCGGCAGCTCGTCCGCGCCGTCCGCTATCCGCCGCACGGCATCCGCGGCGTTGGCGCCGCCCTTGGGCGGGCCACGAATTTCGGGCGCATCACGGATTACCTGCAGAACGCCAATGACGAGATCTGCCTCATCCTGCAGATCGAAAGCCGGGCAGGCTTGGCCGCGATTGACGAGATCGCCGCGCTCGACGGCGTCGATGGCCTGTTCATCGGTCCGTCTGACCTTGCCGCCGACATGGGCCATCTCGGCAATCCCGCCCACCCGGATGTCCGGGACGCGATCGTCGATGGCTTCGCGCGGATCCATAAAGCCGGCAAGGCGCGCGGTATCCTGACGCTCGATCCGGTGCAGGCGCGCGACTATCGCGCTCTCGGCGCCGACTTCATGGCGATCGGCACCGACGTGACCCTGCTCGTCAGTGCCACTGAGCAGTTGCGCCGGGAATACCTCGGAGAGGTCGAGCCTGCGCGGACCGAATCCGGCTACTGATCTATGGTATCGACTGAAGCAGGGTCTCGCGCGCCGATTTCAGATGCCGGCGGCAGGCCTGTTCCGCCTGCTTCGGGTCCCGCGACTGAAGGGCGGCGATATAGGCGAGATGCTCCTCCAGCGCCCGTGCATTGCGCTCGCGCGCATTCGATTTGTTCCATTGATAATGGTAGTGGAAGACGATCGCGATGATGTCGTAGAAATCGACGATGAAGCGGTTGCTCGACGATTTGTGCACCAGGAGGTGGAAGCGCTCGTCGAGCTCGGAGAATTCCCTGTAGCGGTCGTCGATATCGGCGAGAATATCGCGATGCAGTGCCTCGATCTGCTTCAGCTCGGTCCAGGCCGGGTCGTTCTCCGGCAGGGAAACGAAGCGAGCGGCCGAGCGGAGCTCGAACATCTCGCGCACTTCCGTTAGCTCAAGCGCGAATTCGCGGGTAAAGCCTTTGAGCACCCAATGGCTGTTCGGCCGCTTCTCGATCAGGCCGAAGCGGCTGAAGCGGATCAGGAATTCGCGCACGCTCGTCGTGCCTGTGCCGATCTCCCGCGCCAGCTCAAGCTCGTTGATCTGCATGCCGGGCTCCGCACCGCCCGCCAGAATCCGGCGCATGAAGCTGCGCTCGATGCGCTCGGCAAGCGAATCGGTTTCCTCGGTCGGGAAATAATCGGAAGGTTCCGGGCGCCTCAGCACGATCTTCTGGCGCTTGTCCCAGCTGATGAGCTTGACCTCTTCGCAACGCGACAGGATGGCCCGGACCGTCGTGCGGCTCACCCCGAGCGCCTGGCCGAGCTCCGGTTCCGAAGGCAGCGCTGATGTTTCCGAAAGCAGCGTGAGGCAGCGGTTGAAGGCATCCTTGAAGACGGTGTTCTGCTTTGCCATGGAATGATCCGGCCGATTAGAATTGTTTCGACGCAGCGGTCATGCGCCCATCTAGCCCGGCAGCGCCGGTTTGTCTCGGGGTCGATCAAGAATTAGCCGAGACCTGCTTATTCCTGCCTTTTCCATGCCCCCATCGCATGAGAGCATCGGCATCCTCGTTTTCTACGAGAGTCATAATACCCATTGACGAAAATCTGTCTATTGTAGATAAAAGACAAACAAGAGGACACGGGAGCCATCCCGTGAAAACCGTTCCGGGAGAGCCTGAGATTGTCCGCACCGTCTTCGATCCTTCTTTCGCCGGAGGATAATGTCGCCGTTGCCACGGTGGCGATCGAGCCCGGCGAGACTTTACCCGGAGGGCAAAAGTCCGCGGCGCGCATCGAGGCCGGCCACAAGGCGGCGATCCGGCCGATCCCGGCCGGCGAGCCGGTCGTCAAATATGCCCAGGCGATCGGCCGCGCCACGCGCGACATCGCCGCCGGCGAGCATGTGCATTCGCACAATCTCGCCTTCGACCAGGACCGGCTGTCGATCGGCGCGCCGGTGCCGCCGGAAGCCGCAAGTGCGGCCGACAAGGCGCGCACCTTCCTCGGCTATCGCCGGGCTGACGGGCGCGCGGCAACCCGAAACTATATCGGCATCATCGCCAGCGTGAACTGTTCCACCACTGTCTGTCGCGCCATCGCCGAGGAGGCCAACCGGCGCATCCTGCCGCGCTACGAGGGCATCGACGGCTTCGTGCCGATCGTGCACGACCAAGGCTGCGGCATGTCGTCTTCCGGCGACGGCATGAAGAACCTGCACCGGACGCTCGCCGGCTATGCCCGCCACGCCAATTTCGGCGGCGCGCTGATGGTCGGGCTCGGCTGCGAGGTCAACCAGCTGACGCTCTACGGCCAGAGCGGTTCGGGCGCGGAAAAGCGGCATTTCAACATTCAGGAGGCCGGCGGCTCGCGCCGCTCGGTCGAGCGCGCGCTCGGCGTTCTCGAGGAAATCGCCAAGGAAGTGGCAACCGCAAGGCGGGTGCCGATCCCGGTGAGTGAGATCATCGTCGGGCTGCAATGCGGCGGCTCTGACGGTCTGTCAGGGGTGACGGCGAACCCGGCGCTCGGCGCCGCCGTCGATATTCTCGCCGGTGCCGGCGGCACGGCGATCCTGTCGGAGACTTCGGAGATCTATGGGGCCGAGCATCTCTTGCGCAGCCGGGCCGTCAACGAGGCGGTGGCGGTGAAGCTCGACGGGCTGATCTCCTGGTGGGAAAATTATGTCGAGATGCACGGCGCCTCGCTCGACAACAATCCTTCGCCGGGTAACAAGCGCGGCGGCCTGACCACCATCTTGGAAAAGTCGCTCGGCGCCGTGGCCAAAGGAGGCCGTTCGCCGTTGACGGCTGTCTACAATTACGCGGAGCGGGTGACCGAGCATGGCCTCGTCTTCATGGATACGCCCGGCTACGACCCGGTGTCGGCGACGGGCCAGGTTGCAGGCGGCGCCAACGTCATCGCCTTTACCACCGGCCGCGGCAGCTGCTTCGGCTGTCGGCCGGCGCCGTCGATTAAGCTGACCAGCAACACGGCGCTCTACCGGGCGATGGAAGAGGACATGGATATCGATTGCGGCGTGATCGCCTCCGGCGAGGCGACGATAGCCGGTCTCGGCCGCCAGATTTTCGATTTGATCATCGATACGGCGTCGGGGCGTAAGACCAAGAGCGAACTTTTCGGCTACGGCGACAATGAGTTCGTCCCCTGGCATCTGGGGGCGACGCTTTAGGCGGATTTGGAAGGGCCCCTCATCCGGCCTGCCGGCCACCTTCTCCCCGCAGGCGGGGCGAAGGGACTCGCGGCGGCCGCTCGGACTCCCTCACCCCGCCTGCGGGAGAGGATTGGGTGAGGGGGCAAATGCGCCGTCTGTGAGAAGAGCGCATCCTTTGGAGGGAGGAGACAAGGAATGCAGACGAGAATTATCGGTCGAACCGATCTGGCGGTCACCGAATACAGTTTCGGCACCGCCGGGCTCGGCGGCCTCTATCGCGAATGCACGCGCGAGGCGGCGATGGCGACGCTCGATGCCGCTTGGGACGCAGGGATCCGCTATTTCGACACGGCGCCGTATTATGGGCTCGGACTTGCCGAGCGGCGGACCGGCGATTTCCTGCGCGACAAGCCGCGCGAGAGCTACGTGCTCTCCACCAAGGTCGGCCGCCTGCTGCATCCGGTGCCAGAAGATAAGGTCCCGGATTATTCCTACGTCAAGGCGCTGAATTTCGACGTCACCTACGACTATGGCTATGACGCGATCATGCGCTCGGTGGAGATGAGCTATGCCCGCCTCGGCCTAAACCGCATCGACATTCTCTACGTTCACGATATCGGTGGCTATACCCATGGGGCAGCGAGGAATGCCGTCTATCTCCGGCAATTGCTCGATTCCGGCCTTAAGGCGCTGGAGGCGCTCAAATCGAGCGGCGCCATTTCAGCCTATGGACTGGGCGTCAACGAGGTGCCGGTCTGCCTCGACGTGATGCGCCATGCGGATATCGACTGCATCCTGCTTGCCGGCCGCTACACGCTTCTCGACCGATCGGCGGTCGCCGAACTCATTCCGCTCTGCGAGAAGAAAGGGACCTCGCTCGTCGTTGGCGGCGTATTCAATTCCGGCATCCTCGCCACCGGTCCGGTGGCGGGCGCGCATTTCGATTATATGCCGGCCACGGAGGAGGTCAGAGAGAAGGTCGCGGCGATGGAACGGATCGCCGGTGAGCGTGGTCTGCCGCTTGCAGCACCGGCGCTAAAGTTCCCGCTTGCCAATGCCCAGGTCGCCTCGGTTCTGCTTGGCACCGCCAAGCCTTCGAGCCTCGAGCGCAACATCGAATTGGCCCGAAGAACGATAGCGGCGGCGGATTTTGCCGCCTTCGACCCCTTCACCCTCGTAGCGCCCGCGCTTGGAACGGAGGCCGTGCGGGTCTGACTGTCATGCTCGCTGCCTAAAGCGGCGGCTGATCCTTCTTGCGTGTTGGAGGAATGCGAGTGAAGAGAAACGATCAAATGGGCTTGCCAATTCGCCGTGCCTGGACTAGCGTCCCAAAATGTTTTTTATTGATAAAAGACGATACGCAAACACCTGGCGGATCGATCTCGATAACGGAACAAGGTGTGAATTGAGAGGAGAAACCTAATGAGCATTTCCAGACGCATTCTGTCCCGCCGCGCCTTCAGCGCGCTTGCCGGCGCAGCCTTCTTCGCTGCCATGGCGCCGATGCCGTCCTTCGCGCAGGACGTGACCATTCCGATCATCGTCAAGGACACGACCTCCTTCTACTGGCAGATCGTGCTTGCGGGCGCACGTGCCGCCGGCAAGGACCTCGGCGTGAACGTTCCGGAACTCGGGGCGCAATCCGAATCCGACATCAACGGCCAGATCAGCATCCTTGAGAATGCCGTCGCCGGCGCGCCGGCCGCCGTCGTCATCGCCCCGACCGAGTTCAAGGCGCTTGGCAAGCCGATCGACGAGGCCGCCAAGGCGGTACCGGTCATCGGTATCGACTCCGGAGCGGATTCGAAGGCCTTCTCGTCGTTCCTGACGACCGACAACGTCCAGGGCGGCCGCATCGCCGCCGATGGGCTCGCCGCGGCGATCAAGGAAGCGACCGGCAAGGAAGAGGGCGAGGTCGCCATCATCACCAGCCTGCCGGGCGTCGGTTCGCTCGACCAGCGCCGCGAAGGCTTCCTCGACCAGATCAAGACCAAGTATCCGGGCCTGAAGGTTGTCGCGGATAAATACGCCGATGGCCAGGCGACGACCGGCCTGAACATCATGACGGACCTGATAACCGCCAATCCCAACCTCGTCGGCGTCTTCGCCTCCAACCTGATCATGGCGCAGGGAGCCGGCCAGGCGATTGCCGAAAACAAGCTCGGCGACAAGATCAAGGTCATCGGCTTCGACAGCGATGAAAAGACCGTCGGTTTCCTCAAGGAAGGCGTGCTCGCCGGCCTCGTCGTGCAGGACCCCTATCGCATGGGGTATGATGGCGTGAAGACAGCGCTTGCAGTCTCTAAGGGCGAAAAGGTCGAGGCCAATGTCGATACCGGCGCGAACCTTGTCACCAAGGCCAACATGGCCGAGCCGAAGATCGATGCGCTCCTGAACCCGAAGGTCAACTGACCCGTTGAGATCGCAGCGACGGCCGGCCGGAGGAGCCGGCCGTCGCTGACCGGCAAGTGAGGAGGGTACCATGACAGGGCTTCAAGAGGTCAGCCAGCGCCACGAGGGCGAGCTCGAGGCGGCCGTTGCGAAGGGCAAGCCGATCCTGGAACTGCGCGGCCTGCAGAAGAACTACGGCGCCGTCCAGGCGCTGAAGCCCGCCACGATTACTTTCCTCTCCGGCGAGATCCACGCGATCGTCGGCGAAAACGGCGCCGGCAAGTCGACACTGATCAAGCTCCTGACCGGCGTCATCCCGCGAACTGCCGGCGATGTGTTCTGGCAAGGCGAGCCGGTGCAGCTTTCGACACCCACGGAGGCGATCAGCCGCGGCATCAACGCCGTCCACCAGGAGGTGGTGCTCTGCCCGCATTTGAGCGTGGCGGCCAATATGTTCCTCGGCGACGAGATGAACAGCAACGGCCTGATGCGCAAGCGCGCCATGACCGATGCCGCCCAGGGCGTCCTCAACGATCTCGGCTTCAACTTGCCGGCCAATGCGACGCTCGGCAGCCTGACGATCGGCCAGCAGCAGTTGGTCGCGACCGCCCGCGCCGCCATGCGCGGCACCCGCTTCCTGATCTTCGACGAACCGACCGCCTATCTGACCCGGCAGGAATCCGCTCAGCTTTTCCGTCTCATTCGCCGGCTGCAGGGCGAAGGCGTCACCATCGTCTATATCAGCCACCGGCTGGAAGAAGTCTTCGAGCTTGCCGACCGCGTTTCGGTGTTGCGCGACGGCACCCATGTCGGCACCCGCGACATCTCGGAGACGAACGAGGCGGAACTGATCGCGCTGATGATCAACCGCACCATCGAGCAGATCTATCACAAGGAACAATTCGCCTTCGGGGAGACGATCGTCGAAGCGCGCGGCCTCTCCGGACCGGGCTTCAGCAACATATCGCTTTCGGTCCGCGCCGGCGAGATCGTCGGGCTCTACGGTCTGATCGGCGCCGGGCGCAGCGAATTCGCGCTCGGCCTCTATGGCCGCCATCCCCTCACCGCCGGAGAGGTGTACTGGCAGGGCCGCAAGGTCGAAATCGACAACGAGCGCAGGGCGATGGAGCTCGGCATCGCGCTCGCGCCGGAAAGCCGCCGCGACCAGGGCCTTTGCCTCAACCTGCCGATCGGCCTCAACATCAACCTGCCGGTCTTTCGCCGTTTGACGCGCGGGCTGACGATTAACCGGGCCGAGGAGGCCGCCAATGCCGATCGCCAGATCCGCGATCTGCAGATCAAGACGCCGTCGCGGCGGGTGCTGGCCTCCGCCATGTCCGGCGGCAACCAGCAGAAGATCGTCATCGGCAAATGGCTGAGCCACGGCGCGAAACTCTTCATCTTCGACGAGCCGACCGTCGGCGTCGACGTCGGCACCAAGGCGGAAATCTACAGGCTGTTTGCACGGCTGCTGGAAAAGGGGGCGGGGATCATCCTGATCTCCTCCTACCTGCCGGAAGTCTACGAGCTTGCCGACCGCCTGCACGTGTTCCGTCAAGGGCGGCTGGTGGCGAGCCATGATTACCGCGCCGCCAGCCACGAGGATGTCTTGGCGCAGGCGATTAACGCGTGATCGATCCGAGAATTGGAAGGACTGCAGGGAGGGCAGAATGAGTGTGGAAACGGTAGAAAGCAGCACAGGACCGACGCCGAAGCGAGGGGTCAGCATCCTGTTCGGACTGACGCTCCTCGGACTGCTGGTCGTCCTCTGGCTGCTCCTTGGCCTGGCGACGAGCGCCTTCTGGACCCCCAACAATATCAGCAACCTCCTGCGCCAGGGGGCGATGACGGCGATCCTGGCTGTCGGCCAGACTTTCGTGATCATCACCGCCGGCATCGATCTGTCGGTCGGCGCGGTCGTTGGCTTCACCAGCGTCATCGTCGCCTGGCTGCTGGCCGCCGGCGTACCGCTCTGGCTGGCGCTTGTCGCGACGCTCTTGATCGGCGTGCTGATCGGCGCCTTTCACGCCTTCGGCATCGTCCGCATGGGCCTGCCGCCCTTCATCATCACGCTTGCGACGCTGACGTCGCTGCGCGGCATCGGCCTCCTGATCACCAACGGTTCGACAATCTCGATCACCAACGAGGCCTTCACCAATTTCTCGCGTGCCGATTTCCTCGGCGTTCCGAGCCTGTTCTGGATGGTCATCTTTGTCGCCGTCCCCGCCTATGTCTTCCTGCATCTGAGCCGCTTCGGCCGCTATCTTTTCGCCGTCGGCTCGAACAGCGAAGCGGCGCGTCTTTCCGGCGTCAATGTCAACCGGACGATCTATCTCGCCTATATTCTCTCTTCGACTTGCGCCGCCTTTGTCGGCCTGCTGCTCGCCTCGCGCATCGGCATCGGCAACGCCACGCAGGCCGAAGGCTGGGAATTGCAGGCGATCGCCTCGTCGGTCATCGGCGGCACCAGCCTTTTCGGCGCCGTCGGCTCGGTGCACGGGCCGCTGCTCGGCGCCTTCATCCTGGCGACGATCAACAACGGCGCCAATCTGTTGAACGTCAACTCCTTCTGGCAACGCATCATTACCGGCGTGCTGATCATCGTGATCGTCTATTTCGACCAGCTCCGGCGCCGGGGCTCGCGTTGAACGGCGCGAACTGGTCATTGGCAATCGACATGGGGGAAGCGTCATGAAGGCTGTCGTTTGTGCGGAGCCCGGTCGTTTGGAAGTCGCCGATCGGCCCCGGCCGGCGCCGCCGCCTGAGGGTTGGGCCCGCCTCGCGGTCAACAGCGTCGGCATTTGCGGCACCGACTATCATATCTTCGAAGGCAAGCACCCCTTCCTCGAATATCCGCGCGTCATGGGCCACGAGATTTCCGCGACCGTCCTTGAGGCCGACACGGCTTCCCGACTCGCCCCCGGAACGCTGGTGGTCGTCAATCCCTATATCTCCTGCGGGACCTGCATTGCCTGCCGGAGGGGGAAGCCCAATTGCTGCACGGCGATCCGGGTTCTCGGCGTCCACACCGACGGCGCCTTCTGCGAAGAAATCCTCATGCCGGAGAAGAACCTCTATCCGGCGACCGGTCTTTCTCCCGAAGCCGCCGCGACGGTGGAATTCCTGGCGATCGGCGCCCATGCGGTGAGACGATCCGGCGTGGCGCCCGGTGCCCGCTCCCTGGTGATCGGCGCCGGCCCGATCGGCCTCGGAACGGCGATCTTTTCGCGGATCACCGGGCACGAGGTGGCGCTTCTCGATACCAGTGCCGAGCGGCTGGCTTTCGCCGTGGACGAGCTCGGCTTTTCGGGCGGCCTCCTCGCCGGTGAGGGACTGGAAAGGGCAATTGCCGAAGCCACGGATGGTGACGGTTTCGACGTCGTCTTCGACGCCACCGGCAATGCCGCGTCGATGGAACGGTCCTTTGCCCATGTCGCCCATGGCGGGACGCTCGTCTTCGTCAGCGTGGTGAAGAACGACATCCGCTTCTCCGATCCGGAATTCCACAAGCGCGAGATGACGCTGGTGGCGAGCCGCAATGCGACGCGGGAAGATTTCGACCACGTCATCGCCTCGATCGGCACGGGCCTGGTGGCGGTGGACAAGCTCATCACCCACAGGACGACCCTCGACCGATGCGTCGACGACCTGCCGCGTTGGGCGCATGACAAGGCCGGCCTTGTGAAGGCAATCGTCACGGTCGCTGCCGCATGAGCTTCATCGACGCCCACCAGCACTACTGGACGCTCGGTCTCGGCCACAATGACTGGCCTGGCCCAGATCTCGAACCGATCTTCCGCGACTTCGGACCTGACGATCTGAGGCCTCATCTCAGCGCCGCAGGCATCAACCGGACGGTTCTCGTCCAGGCGGCGCCGAATGTCGCCGAGACCGGGTTCCTGCTCGAAATCGCCGCGCGCGAGGAGACGGTCGCGGCGGTGGTCGGCTGGGTCGATATTCTAGCGGCCGACGCCCGCTCCGAGCTTCGGCGACTGAAAACACATCCGAAGTTCAAGGGCATCCGGCCGATGCTGCAGAGCATCGATGAAACTGCCTGGATCCTGCGGCCGGAGGCGATCGCCATACTCGAAATGCTGCCGCAGCTGGACCTCCGTTTCGACGCGCTCATCCAGCCGCGCCATCTGCCGGTCGTCGCCGCCCTCGCCGACCGCCTGCCGGATCTCGCCATCGTCGTCGATCACGGCGCCAAGCCGTTCATTGCCGAAGGCCGGCTCGAACCCTGGCGAAGCGACATGGCGGCGCTCGCCCGCCGCCCGAATGTGTACGTCAAGCTCTCTGGACTTGTGACGGAAGCCGGCGGACGCTGGTCGGTCGAGCGCTTGCGGCCCTATGCCGTCCATCTTCTCGACATGTTTGGTGCCGACCGGGTGATGTTCGGCAGCGATTGGCCGGTTGTATTGCTCGATGCCGACTACGCCGAGTGGTTTGCCGCTGCTCAAGCGTTGACCGCAAGCTGCACGGAAGCGGAGCGACAGGCGATTTTCCTGGGGACGGCAGCCCGTTTTTACGGAATTTCCGCGGCCTGAGGTACGAACGTCATAGCGCGACAGGCCCGCGCAATGTTATCTCAATAAATTAGTAATATGAATTCCCTCGGAACTTGCCCTAAAAACGAGGGGGTACTGTTTGTTGCACTGCACAAGAAAAGTGGTAGTCTGAAAGCGATTGCGGACCACCAAGACAAACACTCGCAAGGCTTGCGTCGGACCTGGGAGCGGCGCCGGATCGATTGAAACAAGGGGTACGCGTCCCATGTTCTACCAGCTCTACGAAATGAACCATGCCATGATGGCCCCATGGCGCACGGCGGCGGACGCCATGCGGCTGGCCTTCAAGAATCCGATGAACCCGGTCTCGCACACCTATTTCGGCCGCGCCGCGGCGGCAGGGCTGGAAGTCTTCGAACGCGCCACGCGGCGCTATGGTAAGCCGGAATTCGGCCTGCCCGAGACGGTCGTCGACGGCCAGCCTGTGCCGGTCCGCGAGAAGATCGTCTGGCGGGCGCCCTTCTGCAACCTCATCCATTTCGAACGGTCGCTGCCGAAGGGAAGGACGCCGGACCCGAAGGTGCTGCTCGTCGCACCCATGTCCGGCCACTACTCGACCTTGCTGCGCGGCACGGTCGAAGCGCTTCTGCCGCATTCGGACATCTACATCACGGACTGGCTGGATGCCCGCATGGTGCCGCTCAGCGAAGGCACTTTCGATCTCGACGATTACATCGACTACGTCATCCAGATCCTGCATCACCTCGGACCCGATACCCATGTGATCGGCGTCTGCCAGCCGGCCGTGCCGGTTCTCGCCGCGGTCGCTTTGATGGAGGCGGAGAACGACCCGCTCTCGCCCGCGTCGATGACGCTGATGGGTGGACCGATCGATACCCGCATCAACCCGACCGCCGTCAATCAGCTGGCCGAGCAGCGGCCGGTCGACTGGTTCCGCGACAATGTCATCATGCCGGTGCCATGGCCGCAACCGGGCTTCATGCGCATGGTCTATCCGGGCTTCCTTCAGCTTTCGGGCTTCATGTCGATGAATCTCGACCGCCATCTGGTCGCCCACAAGGAGTTCTTCGCCCATCTCGTCAAGAACGATGGCGATGCCGCCGACAAGCACCGCGACTTCTACGACGAATATCTCGCGGTCATGGATCTCACCGCGGAATTCTACCTGCAGACAGTGCAGGTGGTGTTCATGCAGCATGCCTTGCCGAAGGGAGAAATGATGCATCGCGGCAAGCGCGTCGATCCGACGGCGATCCGCAAGGTGGCGCTGCTGACGGTCGAGGGCGAGAACGACGACATTTCCGGCGTCGGCCAGACCCAGGCGGCGCAGACGATCTGCACCAACATTCCGGAGCACATGCGTCAGCACTACATGCAGCCGGACGTCGGGCACTACGGCGTCTTCAACGGCTCTCGCTTCCGCGGCGAGATCGCACCGCGCATCGTCGCCTTCCAGCGCGAGCATTCGCGCCACTCGAGGCCAGTGAAGCAGATCATCAAGGGAGGCAAATCGGCCTAGCTCCACCTGACGCGGGCTTTTCGACCGCGGCCTAAAGCATCCTGAGGCGGCGATTTGCTGCCGCAGGATCAAGGGTTTGTCCGATTCCCATCCGGCGCATCTTGCAGTCATCTCCTGCCTTTCCCACATCGTTTTCATCGGGCCGCAACGGGCGGTCCGCTGACTGCGAGGAATACTGACGATGAACCAATCTGCATTGATCCGTCCGGACTGGACGCCTGCGACCATTGCATTGATGGTGCTCGGTTTCGTGGTGTTCTGGCCGCTCGGCCTGGCGATGCTCGCTTACATCCTCTTCGGCGACAAGCTGAAGACCTTCAAGAAGGACGCCAACGACAGCGTGGACCGCATGTGCGCCGGCTTCCGCCGGAGCAATCGTGGCCATTGGGCCCACCATCGGACCGGCAATGTCGCCTTCGACGACTGGCGCGAGGCGGAACTTGCGCGTCTCGACGAGGAACGCCGCAAGCTGGACGAGATGCGCGAGGAATTCGACGCCTATGTCCGCGAGCTCCGGCGCGCCAAGGACCAGGAGGAATTCGACCGCTTCATGCGCGAGCGCAAGAACGGCCGCCCCGGCCCGGCACCAGAGACCGCCTGATTGACAGGAATGGCATCCCGGCGTTTCACATGAAACGCCGGGACTACAGCGCCGCGCGTCCTATCAGACGCCGCAAAGGTCGCTGTAGCACTTTGAATTGCTGCATGTATCCATAAATCGAGGTCGATCTAAGGACACATGCAGTAGGCAGCTGCCAGCGGACGGCGAATCGGCTAGAAAGGCCTCATGTTTCCCTCCTTCAAGCGCCGCCGCGGCAGTGAAACGCGCCCCGATATCACGCGTGACATCGAGGTGGCCGGCAAGCGTCTTCCCTTGACCATCCGCCAGAACGCACGCGCGACACGGATGACCTTGCGCATCGAGCCCGGCGGGCGCGCCCTGAAACTCACCGTTCCCGAAGGTCTGCCGGAGCGCGAGGTCAGCGCATTTCTCAGCCGCCATCAGGGCTGGCTGATGACCAAACTCGCGCGCTTCTCCGGCGAAAGCGAGCTCGAAGACGGCGGAACCATCTTCATCCGCGGCGTCGCCCATCGCATCGAGAGGACCGGCCGGATTCGCGGCCTTACAGAGCCCGTCATCGTCGACGATGAGGCGGTGTTGCGGGTCGGCGGCGCGGAGGAGCACCTGCGCCGGCGGATTGCCGACTACCTGAAGAAGGAGGCGCGCCTCGAATTGGAGCGCCTCGTCGCCGTCTATGCCGGCCGAATCGGCCGCCGCGTCCGGTCGTTGAGCCTCAAGGACACCCGCAGCCGCTGGGGCTCCTGCTCCGCCGAAGGTGACTTGAGCTTTTCCTGGCGCATTGCCATGGCGCCGCCGAAGGTGATCGCCTATCTCGCCGCCCACGAGGTCGCCCATCTTGAGGAGATGAACCACGGCCCCGATTTCTGGGCGCTGTGCGAAAGGCTCTGCGCGGATACCAACGAGGCCAGGCGCTGGCTGAAGCGCAACGGCACCATGCTGCACTCCATCGATTTCGGCTAAGTTCACGGTTGAGTTTGGCCGATGGTGACGAGAGACGGGGACTGGACGGTGCGGACAACCGCCGAAACTGAAGTAAGCCCGACTGAAAACGCCCGGCCAAAGTCTCTTAGGATGACGCGCTGCAGAGCAACGGTTTTGCTCGACTCGGACGGTATTTCGTGCAAGGTCGCTTGCCATGAAAACGGAAGTGAAAATATGTGGACTGAAGACCGCGGAGGCGGCGGAGCATGCCGTGGCGCTCGGGGCCACGCATATCGGCTTCATCTTCTTTCCCAAGAGTCCGCGCAACATCGAGCCTGACGACGCCGGCCGGGTGGCCGAACGTGTTCGCGGCCGCGCGAAGATCGTCGCCGTCACCGTGAATGCCGACAATGACGATCTCGACGAGATCGTGTCCGCGCTGAAGCCCGACATCCTGCAGCTTCACGGCTCCGAAGATCCGGACAGGGTTCTGACGATCAAGGCGATCTACGGCCTGCCGATCATGAAGGCGCTGTCGATCCGCGATGCCTCGGATCTCGAAAGGATCGATGCCTATGTCGGCATCGTCGATCGCTTCCTTCTCGATGCTAAGCCGCCGGCCGGGTCCGAACTACCCGGAGGCAATGGTGTCTCTTTCGACTGGAGGCTGCTCGACGCGCTTGACGGGAGCGTCGATTACATGCTTTCCGGTGGACTGAATGCGGAAAATATCGGCGAGGCTCTTGCGCTGACCGGCGCCAGCGCCGTCGATATATCCTCCGGGGTGGAGAGCGCCCCGGGTGTCAAGGATTTGAAGCTCATGGATGCATTTTTCGGCGGTGTCCGACGCGCCGAAGCCGTAGTGCCACGATCAGGGAGCAGGACGTGAATCAGCCGCTAAAACCGAACTCCTTCAGGGCTGGACCGGACGAGGACGGCCGGTTCGGTATTTTCGGCGGCCGTTTCGTCGCCGAGACTCTGATGCCGCTGATCCTCGACCTCCAGGACGAGTGGAACAAGGCCAAGAACGACGCGGCCTTCAAGGCCGAGCTCGATAGGCTCGGTGCTCACTATATCGGCCGGCCGAGCCCGCTCTATTTCGCCGAGCGCCTAACGGCTGAGCTCGGCGGCGCCAAGATCTATTTCAAGCGCGAGGAGCTGAACCACACCGGCTCGCACAAGATCAACAATTGCATAGGCCAGATCCTGCTCGCCAAGCGAATGGGCAAGACCCGCATCATCGCCGAGACCGGTGCCGGCCAGCACGGCGTCGCTTCGGCGACCGTCGCCGCCCGCTTCGGTCTTCCCTGCGTCGTCTACATGGGCGCCACCGACGTCGAGCGCCAGGCGCCGAACGTCTTTCGCATGAAGCTTCTCGGTGCCGAGGTGAAGCCCGTGACCGCCGGCAACGGCACGCTGAAGGACGCCATGAACGAGGCGCTGCGCGACTGGGTGACGAATGTCGACAGCACCTATTACCTGATCGGCACGGCCGCCGGCCCGCATCCCTATCCGGAGATGGTCCGCGACTTCCAGGCGGTCATCGGCCAGGAGGCGAAAGAGCAGATTCTTGCCGCCGAAGGCCGCTTGCCGGACCTCGTCATTGCGGCGGTCGGCGGCGGCTCGAACGCGATCGGCATCTTCCATCCCTTCCTCGATGACGAGGATGTTCGGATCGTCGGCGTCGAAGCGGGCGGCAAGGGACTTGATGGCGACGAGCACTGCGCCTCGATCACCGCCGGCTCGCCGGGCGTGCTGCACGGCAACCGCACCTATCTGCTGCAGGACGGCGACGGCCAGATCAAGGAAGGCCACTCCATCTCGGCGGGCCTCGATTATCCCGGCATCGGTCCGGAGCATGCCTGGCTCAACGATATCGGCCGGGTCGAATATGTGCCGATCATGGATCATGAAGCGCTCGAAGCCTTCCAGACGCTGACGCGGCTCGAAGGCATCATTCCGGCGCTCGAGCCATCGCATGCGCTGGCCGAGGTCATCAAGCGGGCGCCGACAATGGGCAAGGACGAGATCATCCTGATGAATCTCTCCGGTCGCGGCGACAAGGACATTTTCACCGTCGGCAAAATTCTGGGAATGGGGCAGTAACGAGTATGACCGCACGCATGGAGCAGAGGTTCGCCGACGTCGCGGCGGAAGGTCGCCCGGTCCTTGTCACCTATTTCATGGGCGGCGATCCCGATTTCGAAACGTCGCTGGCGATCATGCAGGCGCTGCCGAAGGCGGGCGCCGACGTGATCGAACTCGGCGTGCCCTTTTCCGATCCGATGGCCGACGGCCCGGCGATCCAGCTTGCTGGCCAGCGCGCGCTTAAAGCCGGGCAGACGCTTGCCAAGACGCTCGACCTCGCCCGCCGCTTCCGGACTGAGGATCAGCGCACCCCGATCGTGCTGATGGGCTATTACAATCCGATCTACATCTACGGCGTCGAGCGCTTCCTGGATGACGCCGTCGAGGCGGGTGTCGACGGGCTGATCGTCGTCGATCTGCCGCCGGAAATGGACGACGAGCTCTGCATCCCGGCGCTGAAGAAGGGCATCAGCTTCATCCGTCTGGCGACGCCAACGACCGACGACCGCCGTCTGCCCAAGGTTCTCGAAAACACCTCCGGTTTTGTCTATTACGTCTCGATGACCGGCATCACCGGTTCCTCTCTGCCGGATCCGTCGCTGATTGCCGGCGCGGTGGCGCGGATCAAGTCGCATACGAAGCTGCCCGTCTGCGTCGGCTTCGGCGTCAAGACCGCCGAGCATGCGCGGGTGATCGGCGCTTCCGCCGATGGTGTCGTGGTGGGGACGGCGATCGTCAACCAGATCGCCTCGAGCCTGACGGAAAGCGGTCAGGCTACCGACGCGACGGTGCCGGGTGTGGAAGCTTTGGTTCGAGGGCTTTCGGCCGGGGTGCGGGCGGCGCGCCTTGCGGCAGCCGAATAATCGCCCATATTGGCGCGCAGAAGCCGAAGGACATCTTCAGGAGTCTACTTAAGTGAACTGGATCACAAACTACGTTCGGCCGAAGATCAATTCGATGCTCGGCCGCAGGGAAGTTCCGGAGAACCTCTGGATCAAGTGCCCTGAAACCGGCGAGATGGTGTTCCATCGCGATCTCGAAGAGAACAAGTGGGTCATCCCGCAGTCTGGCCATCACATGAAGATGCCGGCAAAGGCCCGGCTGAAGGATCTCTTCGATGGCGGAATCTACGAAACCCTGCCGCAGCCGAAGGTGGCGCAGGATCCGCTGAAGTTCCGCGATTCGAAGAAATATCTCGACCGCCTGCGCGACAGCCGGGCCAAGACCGAGCTCGAGGACACGATCGTCGCCGGCCTCGGCCTCGTCCAGGGCGTCAAGCTGGTCGCCGTCGTCCATGAGTTCAACTTCATCGGCGGTTCGCTCGGCATGGCGGCCGGCGAGGCGATCATCAGGGCCTTCGAGAAGGCGATTGCCGAGAAGTGCCCGCTGGTGATGTTCCCGGCTTCCGGCGGCGCCCGCATGCAGGAAGGCATCCTGTCGCTGATGCAGCTTCCGCGCACCACGGTTGCGGTCAATCTGCTGAAGGAAGCGGGCCTACCCTATATCGTCGTGCTGACCAACCCCACCACCGGCGGTGTCACGGCATCCTATGCGATGCTGGGCGACATCCACCTGGCCGAACCGGGTGCGGAGATCGGCTTTGCCGGCAAGCGGGTGATCGAGCAGACGCTCCGCGAAAAGCTCCCGGATGGCTTCCAGACCTCGGAGTACCTCCTGGAGCACGGCATGGTCGATATGGTCGTCAAGCGCCACGACCTGCCGGCGACGCTTTCGCGCCTGCTGAAGATCCTGATGAAGAAGCCGGCGGAGGCCGCAAGGCGCGAGAGCGGCTCCCAGGTTTCGCCCTTGCCGCTCGCAGCCCGGGCCTAGGCCGCCGCACCAGCTCTGTTTGATTCTCTAGACTTGTGCGCCTTTCCGGGGCGCGCAAACGTTGCTGTAAATGTTTTGATTCGCTGCAATTCCGTTTAGGAATCATCTGGCAGCGTCAATTTTTTGAGGCAAGAACATGGCGGCGGCACAGGTCAGCGAGGCGGCGCAGGAGATTGAAAAACTTCTGGCTCTGCATCCCAAGGGATTCGACCTGTCGCTCGACAGAATCACGCGGCTGCTGGCCGCGCTTGGCAACCCGCAGGACCGCCTGCCGCCGATCATCCACGTCGCCGGCACCAACGGCAAAGGCTCCGTCACCGCGTTTTCGCGGGCGATCCTCGAGGCTGCAGGCCTCAGCGTCCATGTGCACACGTCGCCGCATCTGGTGAACTGGCACGAGAGATATCGGCTCGGCGTCAAGGGCGGCAAGGGTGCGCTCGTCAGCGACCCGGTGCTGGCCGATGCTGTCCGGCGCGTGGCGGAAGCCAATGCCGGCCAGAAGATCACCGTCTTCGAGATCCTGACGGCCGTCACCTTCTTGCTTTTCGCGGAGCATCCGGCCGATGTCGCGGTCATCGAGGTCGGCCTCGGCGGCCGCTTCGACGCGACGAATGTCATTGTCCGGCCGGCGGTCTCTGTCATCATGCCGATCTCGCTCGATCACCAGGCCTATCTCGGCGACCGGGTGGAACTGATCGCCGCCGAGAAGGCCGGAATCATGAAGCGCGGCTGCCCGGTGGTGATCGGCCATCAGGAAGAAGACGGCGTGCGCGAGGTGCTGGTCGAAACGGCCGAGCGGCTCGGCTGCCCGATGTCCGTCTACGGCCAGGATTTCATGGCGCATGAGGAATTCGGCAGGCTGATCTTTCAGGACGAGAACGGCCTTGCCGACCTGCCGCTGCCCCGCCTGCCGGGCCGGCATCAATATGCCAATGCGGCGGCGGCGATCCGCGCCGTCCGGGCGGCCGGTTTCGACGTGCCGGAGGCGGCGATCGAGAAGGGCCTGGCCGGGGTCGAATGGCCGGGCCGGCTGCAGCGTCTTGCCGGCGGCAAGCTCTCGCACTACGGGCCGCCGGCCGCCGAAATCTGGGTCGACGGCGGCCACAATCCCGGCGCCGGCCAGGTGATCGCCGAAGCCATGGCGACCTTCGAGGAGCGAGATCCGCGGCCGCTGTTCCTGATCATCGGCATGATCAACACCAAGGATCCCGTCGGCTACTTCAAGGCCTTCCTCGATCTCGCCGAACAGGTCTTCACCGTTCCGATCCACGGCTCGGATGCGGGGCTTGACCCGGTGGCGCTGGCCGCCGATGCGGCCTCAGCCGGTCTCGAGGTAAACGCCGCATCATCGGTCGCCGAAGCACTCGGGCTCATCGCCGAGCTCACCGAAGAGGACCCCGTGCCCCCGCGCATCCTGATCGGCGGTTCGCTCTACCTCGTCGGCGACGTGCTTTCGGAGAATGGCACGCCGCCGCGGTAATCGTCAGACTGCATTCGCCCCTCATCCCGCTGCCGCGACCTTCTCCCCGTTTTTGACGGGGAGAAGGGTTTTTGCCGCGCGCTCTCCGTCCCCTCGCCCCGCCTGCGGGGAGAGGGTTTGGGTGAGGGGCGATTGAAGGCGGTGCGTGTCGTCAGAAGGCAAGTAGAAAGCCCGGACATAGCCGGGCTTTTCATTATCAATCGTCAATCAATTCGCGGCTTAGACCGCGTTGGAAATCCACGAGCTGAGCGCGGTCTTCGGCGCGGCGCCGACCTTGATGTCGGCGACTTCGCCAGCCTTGAACATGGCGAGCGTCGGGATCGAGCGGACCCCGTATTGAGCGGCGAGTTCCGGGTTTTCATCGATATTGAGCTTGGCGACCTTGACCTTGCCGGCGAGCTCGGTGGCGATCTCTTCGAGGCTGGGGGCAATCATTTTGCACGGACCGCACCATTCGGCCCAGAAGTCGACGACGACCGGCTCGGCGGAATTCAGCACTTCTTTTTGAAAATTGGACGCATCGACTTTCACAGTTGCCATCGGCTGCTCCTTCGGAATGGCATTGTCCAGATATTGTGCCTCATGTGAGGCCTCGCCGCTGGATTTTCAATATCGTGTATCTCACTTTGTCGCGAGCTCTTCAAGGCTCCCGTCCAGCATTGGGTCGGGAAGCACCCACACGGCCGGGCCTTCGGTGAAGATCAGCACGCAACGGAATTGCTTGCCGGGATAGAGCGGCCTCAAGAGTTCGCGGTAGATTGCGAGCTGCCGCCGGTAGACGGTCGGAATTTCGGCGACCGAGGCCGGCACTTGGCGATTGGTCTTGTAATCGGCGATCGTCACGGTGTCGCCGGCAACCGCCAGGCGGTCGAGCCGGCCGGATACGGCGAATTCCTGACTGCCGAGCTTGAGCGTTCCCATGACGGAGACTTCTGCACGGCTCTGTTCGCCGAAGAGCGGCTGCAAATCCGGATGCTCGAGCACCTCGATCACGGCACGGCTAAGTGCCTGCCGCTCCGTATCCGGCCAGCGTGGCACGGCCCGGCTGAGGTAACGCTCCGCCGCGTCCCGGCGCTCGGCGCCGTCGATCGTCGGCAGCACCTGCAGCAGCCGATGCAGGATCGCACCGCGCAGCATTGAGAACTTCGGCGCTGTCTGTGCCGCAAAGAGAGCCGAGCCGACGATCGTCTCTTGCTCCGGATCGTCGATCGCCACGCTCGTTCCCGAAGGGGCGAGCGGTCGCGGCAGCCGGCGCTGCGGCGGCAAGGGGGTGAAGAGTGCCCGCGGCAGGCTGGATGCCGTCGCCGGAGGCTTGCTCTCCGAGTCCTCGCGTACCGGGACGGCGACCGGCACACGCGCTTCGCGCCAGGCATGGCCCGTCCATTCCTCGCCGCCGGCTGAAAAGACCATCGGCGTCGCCCGGCCCTTCGGATCATGCGCTAATGTGCCTTGAACCATCGCATGCCAGGTATCGAGGTTCTGCCGCTGGCCGCGATAGCCGCAGACGATCAGCCGGTCCGCCGCGCGCGTCATGCCGACATAGAGGAGGCGGCGATATTCTTCCTCGGCCAGGCGCTTCAGCCGCTCGTTGTCGGCGGCGATCAGCGAATTCGACGCCGAGCCGGGAGCGCGCCAGACGGGCACCCCGAGCATCGAGCCGTCCGCCTGGGGCTTCTCCAGGAAGCGGAGGTCCGAGACCTGCTGACGGACGAATGCTTCGCCGCCGCCGTCGACCAGAAAGACGACCGGTGCCTCGAGGCCCTTGGCGGCGTGCACGGTCATGACGCGAACCTCGTCGCGTTCCTTGTCCTGCTCGCGCTTGACCGTCGGCGCCTCGATCTCGAGCGTCGAGACGAAGGCCTGCAGGCCGGGCAGCCCGCTCCGCTCATGGTCGAGCGCAAAGGTCAGGAATTCGTCGAGGATATCGCTTACCTCGCTGCCAAGCCGCGCCAGGAAGGCGCGCCGGCCGCCATTGGCGCCGAGCACGCGGGCATAGAAGTCGTGCGGCAGCAGGTTGCGGGCAAGCTCGCCATAGCCGGCGAGCATCCGCACGACCCGATGATATCGGCTTGATTCCTCGGCGCCGAGCTGTTGCAGCCGTCGCCAGAGACTTTCGCCCTCGGCCCGGCGTGCCGCCAGTTCGAAGACATCGTCCTCGCCGAGATCGACGAGCGGGCTCTTCAGCAGCGCCGCGAGCGACAAATCGTCCTCGGGCAGCAGCACGAAACGGCCGAGCGCCAGGAGATCCTGGATGGCGATATGGTTGGTGAGCACGAGCCGGTCGGCGCCTGCGACCGGAATATTGCCGCGGCGCTTGAGTGCACGCGTCAGGGCATTGACGAAGGCGTCGCGCTTGCGCACCAGCACGATGACGTCGCCGGGTCGCATCGGGCGTCGGGCGCCCTTTTCGATCACCGTCTCCTTGCCGATCCAGTCCTCGAGCACGGCCGCGATGCGCCGGGCAAGAATGTTCACCGGAGCCCGCTCCGGCGTCGCATCGAAGGGCGCCGTCCAATCCTCTTCGGAGCTCACCGGCTCGGGCGCGATGATGTCCCAGATGTCGACGGCGCCGGGGTGTCCGATCCGGTTCGAGGCGTGCACGATCGCCTCGCTGCGGGCGCTCAAGCCCTTCGCATTGCCCGGATTGGCAAAGACCGTGTCGACGGCGGAAAGCACGTCGACCGTCGAACGGAAGGAGAGCTGCAGCCGGATGGGGCTGAAATACTTGCTTCCGGCGCGCACCCGCCGTTCGGTCTGGATGCTTTCGCGCGAGAATCGCTCGGGACGCGCGCCCTGGAAGGAGTAGATCGACTGCTTTTCGTCCCCGACCGCAAAGATCGTCCGCTCGTTGGCGCGCGCTGTTTCGCCGGCGAAGAAATCGGCGGCGAGCGCCTGGATGATTGTCCATTGGGCGGGGCTCGTGTCCTGGGCCTCGTCGATGAGAATGTGGTCGATGCCCTGGTCGAGCTTGTAATGGACCCAGGCGCCGACATCGCTGCGAGAAAGCAGCGCAGCCGTGCGGTTGATCAGGTCCTCGAAATCGAGTTGGCTGCGCCGCTTCTTGAGGTCTTCGTAGTCCCTGTTGAGCCGTTCGGCGAGGATCAGCGCCGCGCGCGTCGCCTCGTACATCCGGACGATGCTGAGCCGGTCGGCGCAGGTTGTGATGTGCTTGCGCGCCTCTTCGATGAGCGGCGCCAGTTCAGGCGCCTGCGCCAGCATTGCCTTGTTGAAGAAGGCCGAATCCGCCTTCGGCTTGCCGCCGCCGTTGAAAAACACGCCGAGAAGCCCGGCAAAGCGCTCCTCCGCATCGGCGGCCTCGCGGGCCGCCTTCAAGCCCTCTGCGATCTCCCCGGGTTTCACTCCGCCAAGGCTCAGCGCGAGCTCGATATAGCGCTGAAGCGCCGCGCCGTTGAGGCCGGCAAGCGGCCAGGCTCCGGCCATCACGCTCGCGGCCGTCTCCCCCGACGCAAGACCGAGCGCGGCTCGCAGGTGCTTCTCCCGCCCGCCTTTTACGGCGGCGTTATCGAGAAAGGCCTGGATCGCCGCGCGGTTCGCCACGATCGCCTCCAGCAGCTTTTCAAGGCCGGTATCGTCGGCGAGGTCGAGGACGGTGGCGAAGGCATCCGCAAGCTCGCCCTCGTCCTCGGCGGCGGTGGCCGTCAGCAGGGCGCGGCGCGCATCGGAAAGCAGCACCGCCGCGGCCCGATCGTCGAGGACGGAAAAGTGTCCCGCCACGTTCGCCTCGAGTGGAAACTGATGGAGCAGCGCTTCCGAGAAGGCGTGAATCGTCTGGATCTTCAACCCGCCCGGCGTTTCGAGCGCCTTGGCAAAGAGCCGCCGCGCCTCCTCAATCTTGGCGAGGGAGGGTCGCGTGCCCTCGATCGTCTCTATGCGCTTTTCCAGAGCGGCATCATCGAGCGTCGCCCATTCGGCGAGGCGCTCGAAGATGCGGTTCGACATCTCCGAGGCGGCTGCCTTCGTATAGGTCAGGCAGAGAATGGCGGAAGGGCGGCAGCCGGAAAGCAGCAGCCGAATGACGCGCTGCGTCAGCACATGCGTCTTGCCCGAGCCGGCATTGGCCGAAACCCAGGCCGAGCGCGCCGGATCCGAGGCAAGCGATTGCCGCTCGGTGGTCCAGTCGAGCCACGCCTTGGGCGTCCTCTCCTCCGGGCCGAAAGCCTCATTCCTCATCGTCGTCCTCGCCGTCAGCGGTCGCCCATTCGGCGACGCGCGCCAGGTGATCGTATTCGCCGCCATAGTCCCGTTCCTTCTGGACGATCAGGCGGGAGGCGAAACCGTAGCGGCCGCTGGTCAGCGCCGCGAGCAGCTTCCTGAGTTCGGAAAGCGATTCTTCCGCCAGCTGTTCGGCGGTCTTGGTCTCCCTCGACTTGCTGTTCTCGTTGTTGACCGTATCGACGGCAAAGCGGCTGCCAGGCTTCAGGCGGACATAGCGCAGCGAATCCGGCCGCGCCGGTCCGATGGTCGCAAAAGCACCCGCCTTGAGGGCGGCCGCTTCGAGGGAGAGCTGCGGGTCGAGCAGGGCCCGTGCCTCCTTCGCTGAAGGGCTGGAGCCGGTCTTGTAGTCGATGATGTCGACGGTGCCGTTGGCCAGCCGGTCGAGGCGGTCGGCTATGCCGGTCAGCCTGATATCCGAGATGCCGATCTCCATGGCTGCGGGGACTTCCGTGAAAGACCTGACGATGCCGGTCCGGCGCTCCCGCTCCCAGGAAAGAAACGCCCTTGCGACCGCTTCGAAGCGCGGTCGCCAGATCGTGTCGATGTGCGTCGGCAGGTTCTCCTCGTCGAAGGCCTCGCGGATCAGCCGCGCCATCGCCGCCTGCCCCTCGCTGGAGGCGGGATCGAAGCCACCTTTGACGAAGCGGTCGACGATGCGGTGGTAAAGCAGGCCGCGTTCGACAGCACTCGGATCGCGATTGAAGGGGTCGATCGGCTCCAGCCGCAAGATGCGGCGCGCATAGATGGAATAGGGGTCGCGGCGAAGCTTGGTCACTTCGCTGAAGGAATATTTGCGCGGCTGCATGTCGGCCGGCGGCTTCGGCTGCGGCCGCTCGCTGAGTGGTTGGCGCTCGCCGTCGTCGAGCATGCGCATCCAGTGAAGATAGCTCGCGCCATTCGCCTTGAGCTGCTCGGTGAACGTTTTGCCGCCGAGCGCCTGCAGCCGCTGCAGCCAGCGCGAGGCGACCGTCGGCGCCGAGCCCTGGCGCATGGAGCGGGAAAGGATGAGGCGGCGCGTTCCGCAGGCCATCTGGAAGTCATGGGCGAGCTGGCCGATGCGCCGCTCTGGCGGTTCGAGGCCGATACCCGATTTCATTGTCCGAGACAGGAAAGGGTCGTTCGAGGTCTGCGCCGGCCAGGTGCCTTCGTTCATCCCGCCGAGCACCACGAGATCGACGCTCTGCAGACGCGATTCAAGAGCGCCGAAGATGAAGACGCGCGGGTGCCGCATGGATCGAGGTTTCACCGCTTCGCTGGCGGCAAGCGCCTCGACGATGTCGCACCATTGCCGCCCGTCGGCCTCCATCTGCCCGTCGGTCTCGATGATGCCGCGCAGAAGCGTCGCCAATGCTTCGCCGGCTTCCGAACCCCAGAGCCCGCCGAGGCTGCCGCGTTCGTCGATGGCGACGGCTTCCAGCGCGCGGCCCGTGCGCTCCGCCCAATCGGCGAGCGTCAGGGCTGTCGTGTGCTGGCGACCGCTTTCCGGGCCGCCGGAAATGGTACTCGTCAACGGCCCGACGGCCGCGGAAAGTCGTCGGGCGAGTGCCCGCGCGAGATCGACATCCTTCGGGTCGATGCCGCCGCGCCACGGCCTCGGGTGCCGCTCGGTGCGCTGCCGGGCGAGCGCCCTATCGATCCCGAGTTCGAGAGCGGAAATGTCGGATATGTCGGTGCCGCCGCGAAGCGCCACGAGCTCCAGCACGTCGGCGGTACGGCGTGCGACTTCCGCCGTCTGGCCGAGCCGGGCGAGCGGATGCTTGAGCAGCGCGACCAAAGCCACCGGATCGTCGGGCCTGAGGGTCGCCTCCAGCAGCAGCCGGGTAAGCCCACCCGCCGCCGTTGCCGAGAGCGGAACGCCGGCGGAATCATCGGCTTCGATGCCGAAGCGGGCGAGCTCGGCGCCCACCCGCCGCGCAAGGCCGCGATCGGGCGTGATCAGCGCTGCCTGGCTCTCCTCGTCGCCTTCGAGTGCCAGCCTCAGCGCAATGGCAATCGCGGTCGCCTCCTCGCGCTCGTTCGCCGCTTCGATCAGCGCCACGTCCGCGAAGGCCGCGGAGAGCGTCTCCGGCTCGAAGGTCTCGCGGGCCTCAGTCCAGCCGTCGGTGGCCTCGGCCGGCAGCAGCGCCCGCGACACGACCAGGGCGCGATCGCCGAGATCGTCGTCGAGCGATCCCAGCACCGGCACGTCGCGACGATCGATACGCACGCGTTTCAACAGGCGGTGCAACCCGTATTGCGGATGCGTGCGGCTTGCCGGACCCCTTGGGCCACGTTCGGCTTCCTTGCCAATCAACTCCCATTCCGTGTCGCTCATCATGAGGTCCAGGCCGGGGAGCACGATCGTGCCGTTCGGCAGCGCCTTCACTGCGGCGATCAGCGCTGCCGTCGCCGGAATCGAGCCCGTCGAGCCGGCGATGATGATCGGTCCGCTTGCCTTGCCGGCGGCGATCCGCTGCGTTTCGGCCCTGAGCATAGCGTTGCGATGGCGCGCCGGCGAAGAGTGCTTGAGCTCGTTGAGCCGTTCCGGCCAATAGGTCCGGGCGATCTTCAGGAAGGCAAGCGTCAATTGCCACCAGAGCGCATGTTCGCCAGCATCGAGCCCGTCGAGCGCCTCCCAGTCGAGCTCCTCCGTCTCGATCGCATCGATGAGTTCGGCGAGATTGCGCGCCAGCCAGATGGCGTCGGCCGGGCTTGCCGGTGCGATCAGCGGACTTTCGGCATGGATGTCGAGGACCACCTGCGGTAGGCGGTTGCGCCAGGCGAGAATGAGGCGGCCGAGCTCGATCAGCCGCGCCGTGCCGGAAAGCGGCGGCGCAAGATCGAGGATCGCCGGCATCTCGGCGTCGAAGAAGCCGCTGTCGTCGTCCGTCTCGCCGAGGGGCCGGATCACCGGCAGGATCGCCGAGCGGCCGCCGAGCAGATCGACGAATTCCGAGCGCAGGACACGGGCCGCACGCCGCGTCGGCACGAAGATCGTCACGCCGGCGAGCGCCAGCGGATCGGCCGGTTCGTATCGGAAGTCCGGCGTCAGCACCCCGTCCAGGAGTTTTTCCGCCAGCGTCTTCAGGAAAGGCAGGCCGGCAGGAATCGTGAAGACGTTCGTGGTGGCGCCGGGCACCTTATCCTCCCGGTTCGAAGCGCCGGACCAACGCCTCCGCCTCGCCGATCGCCTCAGGCGTGCCGACGGTCAGCCACTGGCCATCGAGCATCAGGCCGAACAGCCGTTCCCTGGCGATCGCTCGGTCGAAATAGATGTTGAGATTGAATGCGTCGCTGGGCGCATCGGCGAAAAGCCGCGAGTCCATGGCGATCGCGCCGGCATATACGACCGGATTTTCCATGCCTTCTTCGTAGCGCTGCAGCCGCCCATCCTTCGAGAGCGAAAAATCCTTCTTGCCGTTGTGCCCGGTCGTGTCCTCGAGCCGCACGCAGAGCAGCGCCATGTCCATGCGCCCGGCGTCGAAGAACGTGGCGAGCCGCTGCAGGTTGCAGGGTTGCCCGGCCTTCTCGCCGACCCAGAAGAGATCGGCATTCATTACCAGTACGGGCCCGTCGTCGAGCAGCTTCAGACCCTTGGCAAGGCCGCCGCCGGAATTCATCAGCGCATCGCGCTCGTCGGAAATCAGGATGCGCGGTGTCTCGCGCCGGCTGAGATGGTCTTCCATCTTGTCGGCGAAGTGGTGGACGTTCACCGCCGCCCTGGTCACGCCGGCGACCGCGAGCAGGTCCAGAACATAGTCGATCATCGGCTTGCCGGCGATCCGGACGAGCGGCTTTGGCAGTGTGTCGGTGATTGGCCGCAGGCGGGTGCCCAGTCCGGCCGCAAGCACCATGGCATTGGTGATGGGCATGATTTCCTGTCAGTTGGCTGATTCGCTAGGCAGGATTCCAGCCTTAATGCACCAATCGCGCAAGGGTGTCAGCACTTCATGTGTCAGTGCATGCTGCAGATAGGTCAAGGTGCGCGGCATGTGCTTCAGATAGCCGGGCTTGCCGTCGCGCTCTTTCAGCCGCACCCAGATGCCGGCGAGCTTGCAATTGCGTTGCGCCGCCATGATGTGCCAGTCGCGCAGGAAGGAATCCTCGTCGAAGGCGCCGTGCAGCTTGCGTTCGGCCCTGTAGGCGCTAAGCAGCCGGTCGGCGAGTTCGGGACCGATCGTGACGCGCGCGTCCTGCACCAGCGAAGCGACGTCGTAGGACGTCGGCCCGATCATCGCATCCTGGAAATCGATAATGCCGATGCGATCGAGACCTTCGCGTTCCGGCCGCCACAGGATGTTGGGCGAATGGAAATCGCGCAGCAGCAGGTTTTTTTCGGCCGAGCCGAGACTGTCGATCAGCCGGTCCCAGATGGCGAAGTAGTCGTTCCGCTCGGCCTCGGAGGCAGGTAGTCCGCGTTTCCACGGCAGGTACCAGTCGATCAGGAGGCTCGTTTCGATCTTCATCGCCGTGCGATCGAAGTCCGGAACGTGGTGGACGATGCCGTTGGCGACCGCGATGTCGCGCTCGGTCGGGGCGACATGAAGGCGGGCAAGCAGCCGCGCGCCCTCCATGTACCGCTCTGCAACGGGCCGGCCTGCGGCGTCGAGAATCCCCTCCGAGCCCAGATCCTCTATAAGCAGCAAGCCCTGCGCGAGATCGCGCGCGTAGATTGCCGGTGCCGCAAAGCCACGCTTGCGCAACAGCGTCGATATGGCGACGAAGGGAACGACGTCCTCGGCGATATGAGCGAGCTGCTGATAGTATTTGCCATCCTGGAGGATCGGGCCGGGCTTGTGCTTCGCCGCGTCCATCAGGATTTTCGCCGGCTCACCATCGGCCGTATGGATCCGCTCATAGGCCCGCGCCGAGGCGTCGCCGCTCAGGTGCCGGCGCCTCGCGCCGGGATGGCCGACCTCTTTGAGAAAAGCCCGGATCGCGAGGGAGCGGGCAATCCGCTCGACGGCCGCCTCCGGCCCGGTGATGCGGACGCGACGCCCATCACCTTCATGCGTCAAGGCGAGCGTGATCCGGTTCGCCGGCAGCGCCTCCTCGGCCTTCTCCGGCCATTCGACCAGGCAGATGCCCTCTGAGAGCGCCTCGTCGAAGCCGAGCTCGTCGAGCTCGGAAGCGTCGGCGAGGCGATAGAGATCGAAATGGGCGACGGGAATACGCAGCTCATAGCTCTGAACGAGCGTGAAGGTCGGGCTCGGCACCTCGAGCGAAGCGTCGTCGGCCATTGCCCGGAGGAAGGCGCGTGCGAAGGTCGACTTCCCCGCGCCGAGATCGCCCGAAAGCCCGACGCAGTCGCCGGCCTTCAAGGCAAGTGCGAGGTCCTCGCCGAGCTCGATCGTCGTGGCCTCGTCCTGCAGCAGGCGTTCGAGTGACTTCATCTATTCCGCCGCGATGATCTTCGGCATGTCGGCGGAAGGAATGCGGCAGGTGACTTCCGTCCCCTCGCGTTCCTTGCTGCGGATCGAAACGGTGCCGTGATGCAGGCTGACGAAGCTTTCGACGATGGACAGGCCCAGTCCGGCGCCGCCGCGCTGGCCGTAGCTCTCGAAGCGGTTGAACACGGTGTTGAGCACGTCCTGCGGAATGCCCGGTCCGGTATCGGTGACGGAAAAGACGAAGTCGTTACCTTCGCGCCGGCATTGGAGGTCGATGGTGCTGCCTTCGGGCGCGAAATTGGCGGCGTTGGTCAGGAGCTTGATGAAGACCTGCTTCAGGCGTTGCTGGTCGGCCGTGATGCGGCCGAGATTGTCGGGGGCGTCGATCCTCAGCGACGCGCCGCTCTCGACGAGCCGTTCGGCCATCTGCTGTGCAACATCGTCGAGCAGGTCGATAAGGTTCACCTCGGACATGTCGAGCTCGACGATGCCGGCATCCACCGTCGCGAGGTCGAGGATGTCGTTGACGATCGTCAGCAACAGCGAGGAGGAGGTGGCGATATGGTCGACATATTCCGCTTGGCGCTCGTTGAGCTCGCCGAACGCCGGCGTCTTCAACAGATCGGCAAAGCCGATGATGTTGGTCAGCGGCGAGCGCAGCTCGTAGGAGACGTGGTGGACGAAATCGTTCTTCAGCGCATCGGCCTTGCGCAGCGCCTCGTTCTTTTCCGTCAGCGCCCGCTCGACCCTGACGCTGTCGGTAATGTTGACGAAGGTCAGCATCGTCTGGGCATTGGGCAGCGGAATGACGGCATAGTCGAGGATCAGCCCGGTGCGCAGCTCGAGGACGCCGCGACTCGACGGCCGCTCGTCGTCGAAGCTGGTGATGATATGGGCGAAGCGCTTCCAGCCGTCCGGCTGCTCGTAGGAGGGAAGGCATGCCTGCTCGACGGCACGGATGTGGGTCCCGGGCTTGGCCTCCGCCTCGCTGATGCCCCAGATCGCTCGGAAGGCCGGGTTCGATAGCCGGATGCGCCCGTCGGGCCCGAACACGGCGACGCCTTCAGCAAGATGATCGATCGTTTCGCCCTGGACCTGGACCAGCGTGTTGTAGCGGGTTTCGAGATCGACCTTTTCCGTCAGGTTCTCGAAGACCCAGGTGGCGCCGCCCTGCGGCCGCGCAGTCGCGAAGACGCGGAGCGTCTGCCCGTTCGGCAGGTGCCAGAGGTCGGACTGCGTGTCGAGCGCCTGATAGACCGAAAGTGCGTTCGCCTTCCACTGTTTCCAGTTCAGCGGCTCCGGCAGCTTGCCGCCGGCCCTCAGCCGGTCGAGCACTTCGCCATTGTCAGGCTTTCGTTCCAGGAAGCCCATGTCCAGCTCCCAGAGACGCTGGAAGGCCTGGTTGTAGAATTGCAGGCGCTGATTGCCGTCGAAGATCGCCACCGGCGTCGCCAGATGGTCGAGCGTTTCGGCGTGGCTCTTGAGCGTCCGCGCCAGTTCCTCGCGCACCGCCTCGATGCCGGAAACGTCGACGGCGATGCCCGCCGACCCGGCCGGGGTGCGGGCGTCGACCACATCGAAGAAGGTCCGGTTGCCCTTGACGACGGTCGAGACCTTGTCACGATACGGGGTTTCGAAGGTCGAGACGGCGCGGATCTTTTCGCGCGCCGCCGTTGCGAGCAATTCACGCGCCTCGGCCGTCGCCGCCGCCGGGCTGCGCGCGTCGACCGCCTCGGCATAGGCCTCGTTGACCCATTCGAGCTTGCCGTCGGCGCCGCGCTGCCAGACCGGCAGGTCGATCGCATCGAGAAGCGTGCGGAATGTCGAGAGCGAGGCATGCAGCTGGTCGCGCTCGAGCTTCAGTTCGGCGAGCTCGGCCCTCAGATTGTTGAGCGCGACGAAGCGCACGAAGGCCCGTCCGCCGGAAACGCGGCCCTGTGCCTCCAGCACCTCGTTGCGCTGCGTCTCCAGCACCAGGTCGAAGCTTTGCGCCTGGGCACGCAAGGCTTCGATCGCCTTTTCCAGCTGGCCTGCCGACTGCGGCTTGATCCAGCGCCCGAAGGCGAGAAAATCGCGGTCGTCCTGCGGCGCGCCGGTCTCGAGCGGAAGCTGTCCGAGGAATTCCGGCCGCTCCGCCAGCCCGTCCCAGACGACGATTCGCCGGTTCTTGTCGGCAATGAGCGCCTGGAAGCGTGAAATCCGCTGGTTAGCGTCCGAAAGATCGGCGCGCAGGGCACGGTTCTCCGCTTCGATATTGCCGCGCTGGCGGATGAGCCAGATCGCAGAGAGCATCGCCGCGGAGATCACGCCGATCAGGACGGAGAAGGTCACCACTTCGGAGGTGCCGAAAATCGATCTGGCAACCGGAGCGGAAGCCTGGGCGGCCGCATCGGTCGCCGCGAGAAGCGTCGTGCCGGCGAGCAGCCGCCGAACCAGTGCGGAAGCCCTGCCGCCGAAAAATCTGGATTGTTCCGTCTTCATGGCGCCGACCCCGTTGATCCGCAAGGTGCCGCCGACCTTGCGTCGCCATGCCCGAAACCCTCGAAGAGGGTTTGCGTCCGTTCCGATTGCATCCCCGGTCTGTCTCCGTCTGTTTGCCGCTGTCCGACAAGACATCCCCGCCCGCAACGCCGTCAGCCCCTCCAGCGTCACGAATCAATGAGTTAAACAATACTTCTTTGAAGATTCGCCGGAAAGTGCAGCGCCCAAAAAAGCGGCCGCGATCTCTTGTCAAGATCGCGGCCACAAGATGTTGTGGATTGCCCGGGTAAGGATTAGTACCGGTAGTGTTCGGCCTTGAACGGGCCCTGCGGCTTCACGCCGATATAGTCGGCCTGCTCTTCCGAAAGCTCCGTCAGCCTTGCGCCGAGCTTGGCGAGATGCAGGCGCGCGACCTTCTCGTCGAGCTGCTTCGGCAGGATATAGACCTCGTTCTTGTAGTTGCCGCCCTTGGTGAAGAGCTCGATCTGCGCCAGCACCTGGTTGGAGAAGGAGGCCGACATCACGAAGGACGGATGGCCGGTGGCATTGCCGAGGTTCAGGAGGCGGCCTTCCGAAAGCAGGATCAGCCGGTTGCCCTTCGGGAACTCGATCAGGTCGACCTGCGGCTTGACGTTCGTCCACTTGAGGTTCCTGAGGGCGGAAACCTGGATCTCGTTGTCGAAGTGGCCGATATTGCCGACGATCGCCATGTCCTTCATCTCGCGCATATGCTCGATGCGGATGACGTCCTTGTTTCCGGTGGTGGTGATGAAGATGTCGGCGGTCGAGACGACGTCCTCGAGCTGCACCACTTCATAGCCGTCCATGGCGGCCTGCAATGCGCAGATCGGGTCGATTTCGGTGACCTTGACGCGGGCGCCGGCGCCCTGCAGCGAGGCGGCCGAGCCCTTGCCGACGTCGCCATAGCCGCACACCACGGCGACCTTGCCGGCCATCATCACGTCGGTGCCGCGGCGGATGCCGTCGACGAGCGATTCCTTGCAGCCGTATTTGTTGTCGAACTTCGACTTGGTGACGCTGTCGTTGACGTTGATCGCCGGGAAGGGCAGCAGGCCCTTGGCCTGGAGCTGGTAGAGGCGGTTGACACCGGTGGTCGTCTCTTCCGTCACGCCCTTGATGGCGTCGCGTTGCTTGGTGAACCAGCCCGGCGAGCCGGCAAGCCGCTTCTTGATCTGGGCGAAAAGGATTTCCTCCTCTTCCGAACCGGGGTTCGAAAGCACGTTCTCGCCGGCTTCGGCACGGGCGCCGAGCAGGATGTACATGGTGGCGTCGCCGCCATCGTCGAGGATCATGTTGGAGAAGCCGCCATCGGCCCACTGGAAGATCTTGTCCGTATAGGCCCAATATTCCTCGAGTGTCTCGCCCTTGACGGCAAAGACCGGAACGCCGCTTGCGGCGATCGCCGCTGCCGCGTGGTCCTGCGTCGAGAAGATGTTGCAGGAGGCCCAGCGGACTTCCGCGCCAAGCGCAACCAGTGTCTCGATCAGCACGGCCGTCTGGATTGTCATGTGCAGCGAGCCGGTGATGCGCGCGCCCTTCAGCGGCTTCGATGCGCCGAACTCCTCGCGGCAGGCCATCAGGCCCGGCATTTCCGTTTCGGCGATGTCAATTTCCTTGCGGCCGAAGCCGGCAAGCCCGATGTCGGCGACAATATAGTCCTGAGTGGCGGTCATGGAGTTCTCCAGGCTGGATCTCTTGGGCCGCGTCGGTCCCCACGGAGTCCGGCGGCAGACGATGCCTCCCTTGCACGCAATGCATCGGGAGAGTGCGCCCGGTCTATCAGGAATCGCCGGATAGGGCAACCGCCATATAAAGAGGTCTTTATATCTTTATATAATCGGGTAGGTGCGTGTCCGCGCCGCGGCAGCGGCTCACATTTCCTCGCCGAACTTGTCGCGCACCAGCGCGTCGAGGGCGTTGAGCGCCTCCTCGGCTTGGTTGCCGCTTGCGGTGACGAAGACCGTGCATCCGGTGCTGGCGGCCAGCATCATCAGCCCCATGATCGAAGTTCCGCCGACGGTCATGCCGTCCTTCGAGACCGTGATCTCGGCGTCGTAAGCCTCGACCGTCTGCACGAATTTCGCCGAGGCCCGTGCATGCAGGCCGCGCTTGTTGACGATCAGCAGTTCGCGCGTCAGCGCCGTTTCGGAGAGGTGGTCCATTATTTTCCGCTCAGGACCCGGCTGGCGACGTTGATGTATTTGCGGCCCGCCTCGGACGCCTCGACGAGGGCCTTGTCCATGTCGCTTTCGCCGCGGACGCCCGCGAGCTTGATCAGCATCGGCAGGTTGACGCCGGCGATCACTTCGACGATGCCGCTGCGCATCACGGAAATGGCGAGATTGGAGGGCGTGCCGCCGAACATGTCGGTCAGGATGATGACGCCGTTGCCTTCGTCGGCACTTTCGACGGCGTCGAGGATATCCTGACGCCGCTGGTCCATGTCGTCCTCGGGGCCGATGCACACCGTCTCGATAGCTCTTTGCGGACCGACGACATGCTCCAAAGCAAGCCGAAACTCATCCGCCAGCTTGCCATGAGTGACAAGCACAAGTCCGATCATGGGTATCTTTGCTCCAACTGCAGTGCAACTCGTCGATGGTCAGATATCGCAATGCAGCAATTTCGTCCACCTGTTGGGGCGGCCATCTTGGCAAGGAAAAGCCGAAGTGCAAGCCAAAAATGCCGAAAAAGCAGTCGCCCTGCCTCCCGATAAGGCTAAAGGACTAATTTTTCAGGCAAGAGCGCCGCAAGGGTATCCATCGGCGAGAGCAGGGCTTCAATCGGAGCGCGCAGCATCGGCAGGTTCCTTCCAATCTCCAGCTGCAGTTCCTCCTGTTCGGGCGGCAGGCGCGGATCGAAAGGCGCGCGCACCGGCAGGATCGCCCAGTCGAGCACGCAGGCGGAGAGGGTTTCGACCTCCGCTATGCCGCTGCCGCGGACCTCGATCAGGCCGCGGATCGCTGGCGGGCAGCGCGCCACGATCCGCCCGTTTGCGAGCGTCAGGTCCACCCTGTCGTCGGCGACGAGGGCCGCGAAGCGGCCGCGGCGCCTGACCTCGGAGATGCAGGCGAGCGCCAGGGCGGACTTTCCTGATCCGGAAGGGCCGGTGATGAGAAAGCCGGTCGTGCCGAGCACGATCGCGGTGCCGTGAATGTTGCAGGCCGGGCCGTTCACGCGTGCGGCTCGGCGGGAAGGGAAAGGATGAAGCGGGCGCCGGTTACCGCTCCACTTCTGTCGACGATGTTTTCCGCCTTGAGTGTGCCGCCATGCGCCTCGGCGATCTGGCGCGAAATGGACAGGCCAAGGCCGGAATTCTGGCCGAAATCCTCACCCTCCGGCCGGTCGGTATAGAAGCGCTCGAAAATCCGATCGATGTCTTCCGCCTGGATGCCGGGGCCGTTGTCCTCGACATAGACGAGGCAGCGCGATCGCGAACGGGTGAGCCGCAAGACGATCCGGCCGTTCGGCTCCGGCACGAAGGAGCGGGCGTTCTCGATGAGATTGGTGATGATCTGTCCAATGCGCAGCTCATAGCCGCTGACGATGAAATTTGCCTTCGGATTGTCCTTGCGGTCGACGACCAGGTCGAAGAGCACGGGCTTCTTCTTGCCGCGGATCTGCCGGGAAATGTCGACCAGGTCGCCCAGCAGCGTTTCCAGGTCGATCTTCTTCGCGTCGCTGCGCGCCAGTTCGGCATCGAGCCGCGAAGCGTCGGAAATGTCGCTGATCAGCCGGTCGAGGCGCCGGACGTCGTGCTGGATGATATCGAGCAGCCGCTTTTTCGAGTCCTCGTTGCGCGCCAGCGGCAGGGTCTCGACGGCGCTCCGGAGCGAGGTGAGCGGATTCTTGAGCTCGTGGCTGACATCGGCCGCGAAGTTCTCGATCGCCGCGATACGATCGTAGAGTGCCGTCGTCATTTCCCGCAGCGCCACCGAGAGATTGCCGATCTCGTCCTGACGGGAGGAGAAGTCCGGGATTTCCTCGCGCTCCTTGGCGCCGCCGCGACGCACGCGTATGGCCGCGGCCGACAGTCTGCGCAAGGGATTGGCGATGGTCGACGACAGGAGCAGCGACAGAATGACGTTGACGAGCGCTGCGACGCCGAAGACGCGGATGATCGCCAGGCGTTCCGCATGGACGATCTTGTCGATGTCGCCCGCCTGGGTGGAGAGCAGCAGCACGCCGAGCACCGCGCGGAAGCGCTGCACCGGTACTGCCACGGACACGATCAGCTCGCCCTTTTCGGTAACGCGCACGACGGCGCCACGTACGCCGGTCAGCGCGTTCATCACCTCCGGATAGATGGAGCCGTTGCCGCCGGGCGGCTCCCTGTAGAGCGGCAGGTCGCCCGGCTGCAGCAGGCGGTTGAACCAGGTGCTGAACTTCTCCGAAAAGCTCGACGTCTCAGGATCGACCGGCGGCAGGTCGAAACGGAGCACCTGGCCGCCGCTATAGAGGTGGCGCGAATCGAGCAGAAGATCGGCGTCGGCATCGAACAGGCGGGCGCGCGTCCGCGTCGGCGAGATCAAGCGCCTGAGAACCGGCGCGACCCGCTCCTGGATGATCGGGAATTCCAGATCCTCGTCGCTCGGCAGCGGGGTGATGCTCTCGCCGGCCTGCAGTTCGAGCAGTTTCTGCGGATCGATGGTGATCGAGTTCGTGTCGACCGAGGCCGAGGCGGAGATGGCGCCGGCGATGATTTCGCCCTGGGTCAGCAGGCTTTCGACGCGGGCGTCGATCAAGCCCTCGCGGAACTGGTTCAGATACATGATGCCGCCGACCAGGACGACGAGTGCGACGAGGTTGAAGAAGACGATGCGCCGCGTCAGGCTGGAGAAGACCGCATTGCCGAACAGCCGCCGGATCAGCGTGAACGGATGCGCCCATCGACGCTTCCCGCGCAGCGCCGACGACCGCCCGTCCGAATCTTCGATCTCGCCCTGCAAGACTTCTACCAAGTCTTCTTGCTCCCGCGACGAATTTCGCCGTCCGTTTCGTTTTGCGGGGCCGGCCAGGGCCGACCTGCCGCCCCTCACCGCATCCCCGGCCGTCCGCCCGCCGTTGCCGCGATCGGAGCGCCGAAGTTACGGCTTGAGGTCAAACATCTGGCGGCAAAGCCGACGGCCCTGGCGGAAATGGTCGCAACTTGCGATTCAGAACCGCTCGAGGCGGCTTGGCGCGATCCAGGACCGCGTTCGGCCGCCGCGCCGGTTCTCAATGATCCACATTCGACGCGAAGGCAAGCCCCGCCCTCAGGCGGTCTCTCGGAAGCGATAGCCGACGCCGTAGAGCGTCTCGATCATATCGAAGTCGCCGTCGACCATCTTGAACTTCTTGCGAAGCCGCTTGATGTGGCTGTCGATCGTCCGGTCGTCCACATAGACCTGCTCGTCATAGGCGGCATCCATCAGCGCGTCGCGGCTCTTCACCACGCCGGGGCGCTGCGCCAGCGAATGCAGGATGAGAAATTCGGTGACGGTGAGCGTGACAGGTTCGCTCTTCCAGGTGCAGGTGTGCCGCTCCTGGTCCATCACAAGCTGCCCGCGCTCCAGCGAGCGCGACGGCGCATCGGCGGTCTTGGCGAGGCCAACGGCCCCGGCTGCTGCAGCGTCGCGGGCCGGTGCGCGGCGCAGGATCGCCTTGACGCGCTCGACCAGCAGCCGCTGCGAGAAGGGTTTCGTGATGAAATCGTCGGCGCCCATCTTCAAGCCGAAGAGCTCGTCGATCTCCTCGTCCTTCGACGTTAGGAAGATCACCGGCAGGTCGGACTTCTGCCGGAGCCGCCGCAGGAGTTCCATGCCGTCCATGCGCGGCATCTTGATATCGAAGATCGCCAGATGCGGCGGGCGCGCCAAAAGGCCCTCGAGCGCGGAAGCGCCATCGGTATAGGTTTCGACCTTGTAGCCCTCGGCTTCCAGCGCGATGGATACCGATGTCAGGATGTTGCGGTCGTCATCGACAAGCGCGATGGTCTGCATCGTGTTTCAACTCCGTCTTTATGGGTCCGGCGCCGGCATCCGCTCTTCGAAGCGGCGGCCGCGCGAGTCACGGCTGCGTTACTTGAGTATAAAGGTGGAACAAATTGTGGCGAAGCGCAAAAAGCGCGGACCGGCACGGCCTTCGGGGAACGTCTCGAATTGACATCAGCAAGTCGCGGTTCAACCGATTAAAAAACGCATAATATTCTTTAAATCGATTAATATACTGATATCATTATTCTTTTAGGCTTAGCTATCTTGTCTTGAGCAAACCGAGCCGGTATGTTCCAAGGAAATTCAACGCCATTGGCCAGAGACGAAGGAAGCTTGACCATGGAGCAACTCGGCACCCGCAACCCCTCGAACGGATTGGAAACGATCGGTTTTTCCGACCTCTCGGTCGTTCGCTACAACTTCGAGGCAGCGGAGCTTTATGAGGAAGCCCTTCGCCGCAGCGAGGCGCAATTGACGTCCCATGGGGCGCTCTGCGCCCGCACCGGTCAGCACACCGGCCGCTCGCCCAAGGACAAGTATGTCGTGCGCGATGCGGCGACAACCGATCAGATCTGGTGGGACAACAACAGCGCCATCTCGCCGGAGAAATTCGAGCTTCTGCGCCAGGACATGCTGGCGCATGCCAAGGGCATGTCGCTCTATGTGCAAGACCTCGTCGGCGGTGCCGATGCAGAGAATGCTCTGCCGACGCGTGTCGTCACCGAATATGCCTGGCATTCGTTGTTCATCCGCAATCTCTTGATCCGTCCGCCGCGCCAGGCGCTGGCGACGTTCCTGCCGAAGCTGACGATCATCGATCTGCCGAGCTTCAAGGCCGATCCGGCGCGCCATGGCTGCCGCAGCGAGACGATCATTGCCTGCGACCTGACCAAGGGCCTCGTGCTGATCGGCGGCACGTCCTATGCCGGCGAGATGAAGAAATCGGTCTTCACCGTGCTCAACTATCTGCTGCCGAAGAAGGACGTCATGCCGATGCACTGCTCGGCGAATGTCGGCCCGGCCGGCGACACGGCGATCTTCTTCGGCCTCTCCGGCACCGGCAAGACGACGCTTTCGGCCGATCCGAACCGCACGCTGATCGGCGATGACGAGCATGGCTGGGGCGAAACGGGCGTCTTCAATTTCGAGGGCGGTTGCTACGCCAAGGCGATCCGCCTGTCGGAAGCGGCCGAGCCGGAGATTTTCGCGACGACGCGGCGCTTCGGCACGGTGATGGAAAACGTCGTTCTCGACGAGCGGCGCGCACCCGACTTCGACAATGGCTCGTTGACGGAAAACACCCGCATCGCCTATCCGCTCGACTTCATTCCGAATGCCAGCGAGACCGGCACGGCGCCGCAGCCGCGCACGATCATCATGCTGACGGCGGATGCCTTCGGCGTCCTGCCGCCGATCGCCAAGCTGACGCCGGAACAGGCCATGTACCACTTCCTGTCCGGCTACACCGCCAAGGTGGCCGGCACGGAAAAGGGCGTGACCGAACCGGAGGCGACCTTCTCGACCTGCTTCGGCGCTCCCTTCATGCCGCGCCATCCGTCCGAATACGGCAACCTGCTCAAAGACCTGATCGCCAGGAACGGCGTCACCTGCTGGCTCGTCAACACCGGCTGGACTGGCGGCGCCTATGGCACAGGCAGCCGCATGCCGATCAAGGTGACGCGCGCCCTTCTTTCGGCCGCGCTCGACGGGTCGCTGAACAGCGCCTCCTTCCGCACGGACGCGAATTTCGGCTTCGCGGTGCCGGTCGCGGTGCCTGGCGTCGACGACCGCATTCTCGACCCGCGTTCCACCTGGGCTGACGGTTCGGCCTATGATGCCCAGGCCCGCCGGCTGGTCGACATGTTCATCGCCAACTTCGCCAAGTTCGAGAGCCATGTCGACGGCAGCGTGCGCGATGCGGCTCCCGGCACCAGGCTCGCCGCTGAATAAGACTCTTGGCCATGATTCACGTGAAACCCGGTCCTTGTGGCCGGGTTTCACGTTTTGTCTCCGAGCCGTTCTCAAACGCACGACTCTGTGCGATAGACCGGTAAGGAGCAGACATGGCCAGCGAACCGCTTTACATCAGCGAAAACATCGTTATTGCCGGCTGGGAGCTGACGGAGCAATTCGTGCTGGCCGGCGGCCCCGGCGGCCAGAACGTCAACAAGGTGTCGACCGCCGTCCAGCTCTTCTTCGACATCCAGGCCTCGCCATCGATGTCCGATCGCGTCAAGGCCAATGCCCTGAAGCTTGCCGGCCGCCGGGTTTCGAAGGACGGCGTGCTGATGATCGAGGCCAGCCGCTTTCGCAGCCAGGAGCGCAACCGCGAGGACGCCCGCGACCGCCTGAAGGAATTGATCCTGAAGGCCGCCGAACCGCCGCCCCCGCCGCGCAAGAAGACCAAGCCCACGCGCGGTTCCATCGAGCGGCGGCTAAAGGAGAAATCCGGCCGCGGCGAGATCAAGAAGCTGCGCGGCCGCCCGGCCGGCGATTGAGGCCGCCCAGACATCGCAGCTTTCGGGTAGTCCTCAGGAACAGCGGGCGCTACATCCTATCGAGCGCTTCGCGTGGCCCTCCGCGGGCGAACGAGCCACGATATTGACCGACAGGGGTATCGCAATGCAGGTGCTGCCGAAAGGCGTCAGGCATATTCCCGGCTATCTCGACCGGTCGCGCCAGGAGGAGCTTGTGGAGGCCATCCGCGACGTCGTCGCCGCGGCGCCGCTCTATATTCCGGAAATGCCGAAAACCGGTAAGCCTATGTCGGTGCGGATGACCAATTGCGGCTCGCTAGGCTGGGTCACCGATCGCGACGGCGGCTACCGTTATCAGCCGCATCATCCGGTCACCGGCGAGCGCTGGCCGCCGATTCCCGATGCCCTGATCGACATCTGGCGGGCGGTTTCGGCGAGCGACAAACAGCCCGAGGCATGTCTCGTCAACTTCTATTCCGCCGAGGCCCGGATGGGTTTGCATCAGGACCGGGACGAGCGCGACCTGGAAACGGCCGTCGTCTCGATTTCGCTCGGCGATAGCTGTCTTTTCCGCGTCGGCGGCCGGACGCGCGGCGGCCAGACCAGCTCGTTCAAGCTCGAAAGCGGCGACATCGTCGTCCTCGGCGGCGAGGGACGGCTGGCCTTTCACGGCGTCGACCGCATCTATCCGAACACCTCGACGCTATTGAAGAACGGCGGCCGCCTCAATCTGACGCTGCGGCGGGTCAATCCATAGAGCTCTTGACAAGACCCCTCCCCAACCCCTCCCCACAACGGGGAGGGCTTAACCTGCCGCGCCCTCTGCAACATTGCGGCGGGGTCGAGCCCCGGGAAAATGGCGGTCGGGGGCAGCGGGCGCAAAGCCCGTCCCCCTTGTGGGGAGGGGTTGGGGAGGGGAACTTATTTCGACCTGTCGTGACGGTTTAGAGCTTCCTCAGCGCCACCGTCTGCGTCAGGTGATTGGGGCCTTTCTGCAGGATCAGGTCGGCACGCGGCCTGGTCGGCTGGATGTTCTGATGCAGGTTCTTCAGGTTGATATTGTGCCAGAGGCCCTCGGCGATCGCCCGCGCCGCGTCCTCGCTGATCGTTGAATAGCGATGGAAGAAGGATTGCGGATTCTGGAAGGCCGTTTCGCGCAGCCGCATGAAGCGGCTCACATACCAGTTGTGGATCAGGCTTTCCTCGGCGTCGATATAGATCGAAAAATCGAAGAAGTCCGAAACCATCGGGACGATCTTGCCGTCGGCCGGCAGGTCGCGTGACTGCAGCACGTTGATCCCCTCGAAGATCAGGATGTCCGGCCGGTCGATGACCTGGAATTGGTCGGGAATGACGTCATAGGTCAGGTGCGAATAGGTCGGCGCCTTGACGTTCGGCCGGCCGGCCTTGATCGCCGAGAGAAAGCGCAGCAGCGCGCCGATGTCGTAGCTCTCCGGGAAGCCCTTGCGATCCATCATGTTTTCCCGCTGCAGGATCGCGTTCGGATAGAGGAAGCCGTCGGTGGTGATCAGATCGACCTTCGGGCTCGAGGGCCAGCGCGCTAGGAGTTCGGCGAGGATACGGGCGGTAGTCGACTTGCCGACGGCGACGGAGCCGGCAATGCCGATGACGAAAGGGGTCTTCGTCTCGTCCGACATGCTGAGGAACCGCTTGCGCTGCTGGAAGAGGATCTGCGAGGCTTCCACATGGGCGGAGAGCAGCCGCGACAGCGACAGATAGATTCGACGCACCTCGCCGAGGTCGACCGGGTCGTTGAGCGAGCGCAGCCGCTTGACCTCCTCGGCCGTCAGCGTCAGCGGCGTATCGGCGCGAAAGCGCGACCATTCCTCGGCGGAGAAGACGTGGTAGGGGGAAAATTCACCCCCCGTGAGATTGCCGGGGATGTCGGCCGATTCAAAGTCTTTCGCGGCGATGCTCATGGATTCTGCCGGTTTGCCTTCTCCTGCAGGCCGGACTGGCTCGTCCGCCTGGCCAGTTCGCTCATCACATCCTGCAACGGGACGGAGGCGATATTCAATACGACCATAAGATGATAGAGGAGATCGGCGCTCTCATCGATCAGATTCTTGCGGTCGCCGGTGACCGCCGCGATCACCGCCTCGACCGCCTCTTCGCCGAGTTTCTTCGCCGCCTTCGGCCGCCCGGCCGCCACCAGCTTGGCCGTCCAGGACTCCTCCGGCGCCGCCTTGGCGCGCGATGCGACGATCTTTTCGAGGTCTGAAAGGGTGAATTCGCTCATCACGAAATTCCTTCAATCGAGTCGCATGGCGATGCCGCGCTCGGCCATGTAGCGCTTCGCCTCGCCGATGCTGTAGGTGCCGAAGTGGAAGATGGAGGCGGCAAGCACCGCCGTCGCATGGCCGTCGCGAATGCCGTCGACCATGTGGTCGAGCGTTCCGACGCCGCCGGACGCGATGACCGGTGCCCGCACCGCATCGGCGATGGCGCGCGTCAGCGCGATGTCGTAGCCGCTCTTGGTGCCGTCGCGATCCATGGAGGTCAGCAGGATTTCGCCGGCACCGAGGTCGACGACCTTCCGAGCGAACTCTATCGCGTCGATGCCGGTCGGCTGCCGCCCGCCATGGGTAAAGATCTCCCAGCGGTCCATTTCGCCCGCAGCCGAGACCTTCTTCGCGTCGATGGCGACGACGATGCACTGGTTGCCGAACTTGTCGGCGGCCTCGGCGACGAAATCCGGGTTCTTCACGGCCGCCGTGTTGATCGACACCTTGTCGGCGCCGGCAAGCAGCAGCTTGCGGATATCCGCCACCTGGCGCACGCCGCCGCCGACGGTCAGCGGCATGAAGCATTGCTCGGCGGTGCGGGCGACGACGTCGAAGATCGTCTCGCGATTGTCGGAAGAGGCGGTGATGTCGAGGAAGCAGAGCTCGTCGGCGCCGGCGGCGTCATAGGCCTTTGCCGCTTCCACCGGATCGCCGGCATCGATGAGGTCGACGAAATTGACGCCCTTGACGACGCGGCCGTCCTTGACGTCGAGGCATGGGATTACGCGGGCTTTGAGGGTCATGGTCTCATCCCTTTCGCGCGGCGCGGATCAAGTCTAGCGCTTCCTTCGGATCGATCCGCCCATCATAGAGCGCCCGGCCGGAGATCGCTCCTTCGAGCTTTGCGGCATCTGGCTGCGTCAACCGGCGGATGTCGTCCATCGAGGCGAGGCCGCCGGAGGCGATGACCGGAATGGAAACTGCGTTGGCGAGTTCCAGGGTCGAATCCCAGTTGATGCCGGTCAGGATGCCGTCGCGGTCGATGTCGGTATAGATGATCGCCGAAACGCCGGCGCCTTCGAACTTCTTCGCAAGCTCGATCACGCCGAGTTCAGAGGCCTCCGCCCAGCCTTCGACCGCCACCTTGCCGCCCTTGGCGTCGATACCGACCGCCACCCGGCCGGGGAACTTGCGGCAGGCCTCGATCACCAGCGCCGGATCGCGCACCGCGACAGTGCCGAGAATGACGCGCTTCAACCCGCGCGAAAGCCAGTTCTCGATATGATCGAGGGTGCGGATTCCGCCGCCGAGCTGCACCGGGTTCTTGGTCGCCTTGAGGATGGCGTCGACCGCTGCCCCGTTCACCGTCTCGCCGGCAAAGGCGCCGTTCAGGTCGACGACATGCAGCCATTCGAAGCCCTGTTCCTCGAAGGCGCGGGCCTGGGCGGCGGGATCAGGATTGTAGACGGTTGCCTGATCCATGTCACCGAGCTTCAGGCGCACGCATTGGCCGTCCTTGAGGTCGATCGCGGGAAAGAGAATCATTTGGTTCGTCCGATCAGGTGGCGGGAGCCTCAGGGCTTCCAACGCAGGAAATTCGAGATGAGGGCGAGGCCGAGGGTCTGGCTCTTTTCCGGGTGGAACTGCGCACCGGCCCGGTTGCCGCTTGCGACGAAGGCCGTCACCGGCCCGCCATACTCCGTCTCGGCGATGATGTGCTCGGGGTTTTCCGCAGCGAGGTGATAGGAATGCACGAAATAGGCGTGCAGCCCGGTCTCCCCGGTCGGAATGCCCTCGAAGAGCGCGTGCGGCCGATGGAGTCTCAGCGTGTTCCAGCCGATTTGCGGGATCTTCAGCGACGCGTCCGCGGGCGTCATCTCCACGACATCGCCGGGAATCCAGCCGAACCCTTCAGTGATCGTCTTTTCGAGGCCGCGCGAAGACATGAGCTGCATGCCGACGCAGATGCCGAGGAAGGGCCGTCCGGCCGCTTCGACCGCTTGCTTGAGCGCCTCTTCCATCCCCTCGACGCCGTCGAGGCCACGGCGGCAATCGGCATAGGCGCCGACGCCCGGCAGCACGATCCGATCGGCCGAGGCCACCCGTTCCGGCCTGTCGGTCAGGTCGATGTCGGCGTCGATGCCGGCTTCGCGCGCCGCCCGCTCGAAGGCTTTGGTGGCCGAGCGCAGGTTGCCCGAGCCGTAGTCAATGATGGCGACCCGCATCAGCGCTCTCCATAGGATTCAAAGAAGCCCAGTCCGGCGGCACTTTCCGGCCGTCCGGAGCTCGACCAGTCGTTCGACTGCAACGGAGTTGCGCTTTGGTGGTGCGTCGTCGCCGTCGCGTTCGAGAAGTAGATCTCCTCGGCGGTCTCGATGTTGCGGGCCGGAACGATCGAACGAAGCGTCCAATCTTCCGCCGCGAGTTTTCGGGCGACAAAAAGCGGCCCCTCCAGTGATACCAGGAGGCTGAGCGCGAGCTGCATGATCAGCGCGGCGGTGAAGCATCCGGGGACCTCAGACAGAAGGATGAACACAATTTGCAGAACGGCAAGGGAGATTCCGAGGAGCCAGGCCCGCTTGGCGATCAGCCAGAGGGCCGGGAAGAAAAACGCCGCCCAGGAAAAGCCGTCGGCGATGAACCGCGCCCTCTCGTCGTCGGCCGCGGCACCGGGCGGGGTCATGATCAGGTAGGAGGCCATGGTCTTCAGCCAGTCTTAGCCGGCTCAGGCGAGCGTGCCCTTCGTCGAGGGAACGCGTCCAGCCTGGCGCGGGTCGATTTCGGTTGCCGTGCGCAGCACGCGGGCGACGGATTTGAAGCAGGTCTCGGCGATATGATGGTTGTTGGCGCCGTAGATGTTCTGCACATGAAGCGTGATGCCGGCGTGCTGGGCGAGCGCCTGGAAGAATTCGCGAACCAGCTCGGTGTCGAAGGTGCCGATCTTCGGCGAGGTGAAGGTCACGTTCCAGACGAGAAACGGCCGGCCGGAGACATCGACGGCGGCGCGCGTCATCGTCTCATCCATGGCGAGATCGAGCGAGGCATAGCGGGTGATGCCGCGGCGATCGCCGAGCGCCTTGGCGATCGCCTGGCCGATGGCGATGCCGGTATCCTCGACGGTATGGTGATCGTCGACATGGAGGTCGCCCTCCGTCTTGATCTCCATGTCGATCAGCGAATGGCGCGCGAGCTGGTCGAGCATGTGATCGAAGAAGCCGACGCCGGTCGCAATCTTCGACACGCCCGTGCCGTCGATATTGACGGCGACGGACACGGCCGTTTCATTCGTCTTTCGCGAAACCTGGCCGGTGCGGCTCAGCGTCACGTCTGCCATCAGGCTCTCCTGTCTGCACTCGATAGATCGGAGCGGGCGGCAGAGCCTTCCGCCGACCGGTCCGTTCCCGAGCCGCTCCATATCAGGCGGGGCGCGAAATATCCAGAACTGCGACGGAGATTCGATCGGCGTCAGCCGGCGGGCGCGATCCGGATGGAAAGGGGCCGCTGTCGGTGATTTCTCCTGCCCATTTGCAATCGCGCAGAGCCGACTTACATAGGCCTCAAGCAACCAGGTTCTTCTTGAGCCGCAACGCCTCGCCTCCGGGGCCGACAGGTATTTGATGAGCGAACACAATCCCTACGGAACGATGCATGCCACCACCATCATCACGGTGCGCAAGGACGGCAAGGTGGTGATGGCGGGCGACGGTCAGGTGAGCCTCGGCCAGACAGTCATGAAGGGCAATGCGCGCAAGGTCCGGCGCCTCTCCAAGGGCGACGTGATCGCCGGTTTTGCCGGCGCGACGGCGGACGCGTTTACGCTTCTGGAGCGTCTCGAGGCGAAGCTCGAACAGTATCCCGACCAGCTGATGCGGGCCGCCGTCGAACTCGCCAAGGACTGGCGGACCAACAAATATCTGCGCAATCTCGAGGCGATGATGCTGGTCGCCGACAAGTCGGTGACGCTGGCGATCACCGGCAATGGCGACGTGCTCGAGCCCGAGCACGGAACGATCGCCATCGGTTCCGGCGGAAACTTCGCCTACGCGGCGGCGCGCGCCCTGATGGACAGCGACAAGTCGGCCGAGGAGATCGCCCGGCGTGCCCTGCAGATCGCCGGAGACATCTGCGTCTATACCAACCACAATGTGGTCATGGAGACGCTGGATGCCGACTGACGGGGCAGAGGTCAGCTTCGAGCCGGTGGCCGAGCGCCACCTGCCGATGCTCCTTGCCTGGCTTTCGGAGCCGCATGTCCGACAATGGTGGGGCGACCCGGACGTGGAACTGGGACTGATCCGCGAGGGTTGCGCCACCGGAGAGGTCGACGGCTTCATCTTCCGCCTGAGCGGCGAACCGGCCGGTTACATTCAGTCCTGGACCCCCTCGCAATATGACGAGGAACCCTGGGCGAGGGACCTGTCGTCCGACACGCCCGGTGTCGATATCTTCATCGGCCCCCCTGAAATGACCGGCAAGGGCGTCGCGGCCCTCGCGCTTAAGGCCTTTGCCGGAAGACTGTTCGAAAAGGGCGCCGCCCGCATCGTCATCGATCCGGATGCCGGCAACCGCCGAGCGGTCAGAGCCTATGCGAAGGCCGGTTTCGTGCCCTTCGCCGAATGGATAGACGAGTCCGGTCGCACCCTGCTGATGGAACTGACGCGGACCGAGTTTGAGAGGACTTCATGACCAATTTTTCCCCGAGAGAGATCGTTTCCGAGCTCGACCGCTACATCATCGGCCAGAAGGACGCGAAGCGCGCCGTCGCCATTGCCTTGCGCAACCGCTGGCGCCGCCAGCAGCTCAGCGACGAGCTGCGCGACGAGGTCATGCCGAAGAACATCCTGATGATCGGCCCGACCGGCGTCGGCAAGACGGAAATTTCCCGCCGTCTCGCCAAGCTTGCCGGCGCGCCGTTCGTCAAGGTGGAGGCCACCAAGTTTACCGAGGTCGGCTATGTCGGGCGCGACGTGGAACAGATCGTCCGCGATCTCGTCGAGGTGGGCATCACGCTGGTGCGCGAGAAGAAGCGCACCGAAGTCAAGGCGAAGGCGCATCAGAACGCCGAGGAGCGCGTGCTCGACGCGCTGGTCGGCACGACGGCGTCGCCGGCGACCCGCGATTCCTTCCGCAAGAAGCTGAGGGCCAACGAGCTCGACGACAAGGAGATCGAGATCGACGTGGCCGAAACTGGCGCGCCGGGCGGCTTCGAGATCCCCGGCATGCCCGGCGCCAATATCGGCGTCTTGAACCTCTCCGAAATGTTCGGCAAGGCGCTCGGTGGCAGGACGAAGAAAATCAAGACGACGGTCAAGGATTCCTATGACTTTCTCGTCAACGACGAATCCGACAAGCTGCTCGACAACGAGCAGATCCAGCGCGAGGCGATGGCGGCGGCGGAGAACGACGGCATTGTCTTCCTTGACGAGATCGACAAGATCGCCGCCCGCGACGGCGGCATGGGCGCCGGCGTCTCGCGCGAGGGCGTCCAGCGGGACCTGTTGCCGCTGGTCGAGGGTACGACGGTCGCGACGAAATACGGGCCGGTGAAGACCGATCACATCCTCTTCATCGCCTCCGGCGCCTTCCACGTGTCGAAGCCGTCGGACCTGCTGCCCGAGCTGCAGGGCCGCCTGCCGATCCGGGTCGAACTGCGGGCGCTCACCAAGGAGGACTTCCGCCGCATTCTGACGGAGACCGAGGCGAGCCTCATCCGCCAATACAAGGCGCTGCTGGAGACCGAGGGCGTGGCGCTCGACTTCACCGAGGATGCAATCGACGCACTCGCCGAGGTCGCCGTGCAGCTCAACGCCAATGTCGAGAACATCGGCGCCCGGCGCCTGCAGACGGTGATGGAGCGCGTCCTCGACGAGATCTCCTTCAACGCGCCCGATCGCGGCGGCGACACGCTGATGATCGATGCCGACTATGTCCGCAAGCATGTTGGAGATCTGGCCGCCAACACGGACCTGTCACGCTACATTCTGTGACGCCGGCGCTGCAGTCGCGCGCCAAATCGTGCCGATCACCGCCTTGTGGGGCGCCTGTCACTCGACAGGCGCCCTCATTTTATCTAGAGCGATCAGTGATCGGTCGAAACGGGGCATGATTCCGACATGATTCTGCCCTAGTGGGCCGCGCCCGGACGAATCGGGACCCGAATTTCACAGGAAAATTGATCGTGCGTCTGACCGCCTGCCTGCTTCTTATCGCCCCGCTTTGCCTCTCCGCGGCGCAACCGGCTGCGGCCGAAATCCGCATGGTCCCGGAAGGCAACCGGCATGTAGAGCAGCCGCGGGTTCCCGGCGCTTCGCTTCGCCGCACCAAGGCAGGCCGGACCTCCTTCGACGCGAAGTACGAAAAGGTACGCGAACTGCTCGCCAATGACCGCAATCTCGTGGGGAAGATCAAGTCGACCGCCGCCGCCTATGGCATCGCACCGATCCACATGATCGGCGCCATCGTCGGCGAGCACACCTACAATGTCGATGCCTATGACCGACTGCAGGCCTATTACGTCAAGGCGGCCGCCTATGCCGGCAACAGCTTCCACTTCGGCTATGACGGCGAATCCGTCGATGAATTCGTAAAGCGTGCGCAGTTCGCCGACTGCGCCCGCGAGAAATCTTCCTATGCACTATGGAGCTGCCGCGAGCGGGTGTGGGAGAAGGAGTTCCGCGGTCGCACCGTCGGCGGGCAGACCTTCCCGAACAACCGCTTCAGCGCCGTCTTCTTCCAGCCCTTTTTCGCCGGCCAGACCTTCGGCCTCGGCCAGATCAACCCGCTGACGGCCCTGATGCTGACCGACATGGTGTCGCGCGTCTCCCGTTATGATCGTCTCGATGAGAACAATGCCGGTGCCGTCTATGAGGCGATCATGGATCCGGACGTCTCGCTCGCCTATATGGCCGCTTCGATCCGCCATTCCATCGACGCTTACCGATCGATCGCCGGCATGGACATCTCCCACAATCCCGGCCTGACGGCGACGCTCTACAATGTCGGCAGCCCGGACGAGCGCGCCGCCGCGCTCGCGGCGAAGAATGCCGGCGGCGAGGTTCACTGGCCGGAAGAGAACTATTATGGCTGGCTGGTCAATGACAAGCTCGCCGAGCTCGAGGCCCTGCTCTGATCGCGGGCGAAAATTCCGCCAATTCCCGCCTGCTTCAGGTGAATCATCTTCTTGATTGCGCCGTAAAAACCTGAAACGTTAGGCCATCAGGAAAGGCATGATCATGGACACGCGACCGGAGCCGTTCGAGCCGCCCGCGCCCGTCCCGCGCACTCACATTCCCTCGCGGCTGGAGATCATCCGCACGGTGCTGCGCAACCCGCTCGAGCTCTGGGGCGAGCCCTCCTATGCGCTCCCCTGGATCGAAACGAAGTTCATCAACCAGCGCACATTGATCGTCAACGATCCGGGTCTCATCCGCTACATTCTCGTCGAGAATGCTTCCAACTACGAAATGTCGAATGTCCGGCGGCTGATCCTCCGCCCCATCCTTCGCGATGGATTACTGACGGCGGAAGGCGAGGTGTGGAAACGGTCGCGCAAGGCGATGGCGCCGGTCTTCACGCCCCGCCATGCGAAGGGCTTTGCCGGCCAGATGCTGCGTGTCTCGGAGCATTTCGTCGGGCGCTACGAGCGCGCCGCTTCCGACTCCTTCGCCACCAATGTCGCCGTCGACATGACGGAACTCACCTTCGAGATCCTCGCAGAGACGCTCTTCTCCGGCGAGATCGCCGTCGAGAAGGAGGGGTTCGCCGCCAATGTCGAGGAACTGCTGCAGCGGATGGGCCGTGTCGATCCGATGGATCTTCTCGTGGCACCTCCATGGGTGCCGCGTCTCACCCGGATTGGCGGCCGGAAAGTGCTCGATCGCTTTCGCGGCGTCGTCGCCGCGACGATGGCAGAGCGCCGGCGGCTGATGGCGGCGGAGCCCGGCGCGGTTCCGAACGATTTCCTGACGCTGCTGCTGCAGCTCGAGGGTCCCGAGGGGCTTTCGACGTCCGAGATCGAGGACAACATCCTGACCTTCATCGGCGCCGGCCACGAGACGACGGCCCGGGCGCTCGCCTGGTGCCTCTATTGCATTGCCAATATGCCGGCCTATCGCGAGACGATGGAAAGGGAGATCGACGCGGTGCTGGCGACCGGCGCCGAGCCGGTCGAATGGCTCGAACGGATGCCGCATGTGCTCGCCGCCTTCGAGGAGGCGCTGCGCCTCTATCCACCGGCCCCCTCGATCAACCGGGCCGCGATCGAGGCGGACGAGTGGACCTCGCCGCAAGGCGAGCGCGTGCCGATCCGCAAGGGCATATCGGTGCTGATCATGCCGTGGACGCTGCATCGCCATGTGCTCTACTGGCAGAAGCCGCGCGCCTTCATGCCCGAGCGTTTCCTCCCCGAAAACCGCGACAAGATCAACCGCTTCCAGTATCTCCCTTTCGGCGCCGGCCCGCGCATCTGCATCGGCGCGACCTTCGCCTTGCAGGAGGCAGTGATCGCCCTTGCGGTCCTGATGCACCGCTGCCGCTTCGACCTGACCGAGTCGACCCATCCCTGGCCGGTGCAGAGGCTGACGACCCAGCCCAAAGGGGGTCTTCCGATGAAGGTATCGGTGCGGGAGAGGTAAAATCTCTGCGTCATGCCGGGAGACGCACCCCCTCTGCCCTGCGGGGCATCTCCCCCACTAGATCGGCAAGCGGCAATGTCTCGTGCCACCAATCCTGCTGAGCGCGACCAATTCAGCGAGTTCGGCGCTCGCGAGCTCGCTGTCGGGCAGCGCGTTTGCATCTGGCTAATCTCCCTCCTTCTGGGGGAGATGCCCGGCAGGGCAGAGGGGGGTAGCGTCACCCGCCTTCGCTGCTAACTGTATTCTGCACTGATCCGACGCGCAAAGGTCGCCGCCACACGATGGTCTTTCGCCGAATTATGCCCTATCACCAAGCGATCCCTTCCCATCCGGGCCTCGCCCGATTTCCAACACCGGACTGAGCAGACCTTGACCTCGCATCTTCTTCTCGGCATCGACACCGGCGGCACCTATACCGACGCGGTCCTTTTCAGCGAAGCGGCCGGTGTCGTCGCCAAGGCCAAGGCCCTGACGACGCGGCACGATCTTGCCGAAGGCATTTCCGGGGCGGTGGAAGCCGTCCTGGAGAAGGCCAAGGTTCCGGTCTCCGTCATCAGCCTCGTCTCGCTGTCGACGACGCTCGCCACCAACGCTCTCGTCGAGGGCCAGGGCGGCCGCGCCGGGCTGGTGATGATCGGCTTCGGGTCCGAGGACCTGAAGCGTGACGGCCTGCAGGAGGCGCTGGGCTCGGATCCGGTGATATTTCTTCCGGGTGGCCACAACGTCCACGGCGGCGAGACGCCGCTCGACATGAGCACGCTCGACGAGGCGCTGCCAAGGCTTGCCACGGAAGTATCGTCCTTCGCGATCGCCGGTTATTTCGCCGTGCGCAACCCGGACCACGAGAAACGCGTGCGCGAGCGCATCCGCGAAGTCTCGCACCTGCCGGTCACCTGCAGCCATGAACTCTCTTCCAAGCTCGGCGGTCCGCGCCGGGCGCTGACGACGCTTCTCAATGCCCGGCTGGTTTCGATGATCGACCGCCTGGTCGGCTCTTGCGAAGATTTCCTGAAGGCGCGCGGCATCGACGTGCCGATGATGGTGGTGCGCGGCGACGGCGCGCTGATCTCGGCCGCCGAGGCGCGGCTGCGGCCGATCGAGACGATCCTCTCCGGGCCGGCCGCCAGCCTGGTCGGCGCACGTTATCTCACGGGGCTGGAAAATGCCGTCGTCTCCGATATCGGCGGCACGACGACGGATGTCGCCGTCCTCGATGCCGGCCGCCCGCGGCTCGATGCGGATGGCGCCGTCGTCGGCGGCTTCCGCACCATGGTCGAGGCGGTCGCGATGCGCACCTACGGCCTCGGCGGCGATTCGGAGGTGAAGATCAACGATCGCGGCCTCAAGGCGAAGATCGATCTTGGGCCCCGCCGCTTCCTGCCCTTGAGCCTTGCGGCGGCGCTGCATGGCGATGCGGTCATTTCCGTGCTCGACAAGCATTTGCGTGCCACTCATGCCGGTCGCCACGACGGCCGCCTTGCGGTCCGAACCGGCCTGCCCGACCATCTCGCAAGCGGCCTGCAGCCGCAGGAGCAGGCGCTCTACGACCGGATCGGCACGGTGCCGGTGGCGCTTGCCGAATTGATCCTCAGCACGCCGCAGAAGGCGACGCTCGACCGGCTTGTCGCCCGCGGGCTGGTGCATATCTGCGCGCTCACGCCGTCCGACGCGATGCACGTGCTCGGTCGCCAGTCGCAGTGGAACAGCGAGGCCGCGCTGCTCGGCTTGAAGATCGCCGCCCGCACCAAGGACGGCTCGGGCCAGCCGATTGCCGGCTCCGCCGAGATGCTGGCGCAAATGATCGTCGACCGGCTGACGCGGCAGTCCTCGGAAGTGATTCTCCAGGCCTGCCTGCATGAGGACGGCGCCGGCGCCATCGATCCGGCCGCTTCGCTTGCCGTCGACCGGGCATTGAAGCGCAAGCCCGGTATCGTCCGCTTCTCGCTCGGCCTCGACCGGCCGCTCGTCGGCCTTGGAGCCTCGGCGCCGGTCTATTATCCGGCGATCGCCGCGATGCTGGCGACGGAAGCGGCAATCCCGGCGGAGGCGGATGTCGCCAATGCCGTCGGCGCCGTCGTCGGCCAGGTGCGCGCCACTGTTACCGTCTTCGTCACGACACCCGAGGAGGGTATCTTCATCGTCAACGGCGCCGGCGCGAGCGAGCGCTTCCTCGACCAGGAGGCGGCCTTCGGTGCCGCCCGCCGCCGCGCCGAGGTGATGGCGCTGCAGACGGCACGCGCCAACGGCGCGGAGGAACCTGCCGCGACGAGTTGGGAAGAGATCGATGCACCGGAGGTAGAGGGCGGGCGCAAGCTGGTCGAGGCGCGCTTCATCGCTTCGGCAAGCGGCAGGCCGCGCATCGCACATAGAGCGGGATGAGGAAAAGTGTGTGCGGTTTTCCGCCCGCATCCCCCGCCTCAATTCAACTATTTTTTCCGATTTGGAAATAATTCTTCGCATCCTTGCCGAATTGACAGGGAGCCCATTGATGAGAGACTGTCCGCGCGCGTGAGCGGATGGGAAAAGCTGAATTTGCTTTTCCGCATGCATCCCGCTCCTATCTATTTGAACTCGGGCATAGAGTGATTCAGGAGCTGCCGCATGGACCGCATTGAGAAACATGATCTGAAGATCGATGCGGGCCTCCACCGCTTTCTGGTCGATGAGGCGATGCCGGGGACCGGTGTCGATCCTGACCGTTTCTTCGCCGCCCTGTCGGCTCTCGTGCATGATCTCGCGCCGAAGAACCGCGCCCTTCTCGCGCGGCGTGACGAACTCCAGGCGAAGCTCGATGCCTGGTATCGCGAGCATGGCGCGCCGGTCAATATGGAGGCCTACCAGAACTTCCTCAAAGAGATCGGCTATCTCCTGCCGGAGGGACCGGATTTCTCCGTCTCGACTGCCAATGTCGATGCCGAGATCGCGACCATTGCCGGTCCGCAGCTCGTCGTGCCGGTGATGAATGCCCGCTATGCGCTGAACGCCGCCAATGCGCGCTGGGGCTCGCTCTATGACGCACTTTACGGCACCGACGCCATTGCCGAAACGGACGGGGCCGAGCGCGGCAAGGGCTATAATCCGGCGCGCGGTGCCAAGGTCATCGCCTGGGCCCGGGACTTTCTCGATGCGAGCGCGCCGCTCGCGACAGGCCGCTGGAGCGACGTCGCCGCGCTTGCGGTCGACGGGTCGACTCTCTCGCTGACCTTGACGACCGGCGTCCGGACGACGCTTCGCAATACGGCGCAGTTCGCCGGCTATTCCGGCACCGCAGCGGCGCCCTCCGAGATCGCTCTCACCCAGAACAATCTGCACATCGTCATCGCCGTCGATGCGAAGACGCCGATCGGCCAGACCGATGCGGCCGGGATTTCCGACATCATCCTCGAATCGGCGATCACCACGATCATGGATTGCGAGGATTCGGTCGCCGCCGTCGACGCCGAGGACAAGGTCGTCGTCTATCGCAACTGGCTCGGGCTGATGAAGGGCGACCTCGAGGAAGAGGTCGCCAAGGGCGACCGGACCTTCACCCGGACACTGAACGCCGACCGCGTCTTCACCGCGCCGGATGGGGCAACGCTGACGCTGCCGGGCCGTTCGCTGATGCTGGTGCGCAATGTCGGGCATCTGATGACCAACCCGGCGATCCTCGACCAGGACGGCCGCGAGGTGCCCGAAGGCCTGATGGACGCCATGGTGACGGCACTGATCGCGCTGCACGACATCGGCCCGAATGGCCGGCGGGCAAACTCGCCCTCGGGCTCCATGTATGTGGTCAAGCCGAAGATGCATGGGCCCGAGGAAGTGGCGTTCGCCTGCGAGATTTTTTCGCGCGTCGAGGCCGCACTTGGGCTTCCGGAAAACACGATCAAGATGGGGATCATGGACGAGGAACGACGCACCACCGTCAACCTCAAGGAATGCATCCGCGCCGCCCGCGCGCGCGTCGTCTTCATCAACACCGGGTTCCTCGACCGCACCGGGGACGAGATCCACACCTCCATGGAGGCCGGGCCGATGATCCGCAAGGGCGACATGAAGCAGGCCGCCTGGATCGGCGCCTACGAGAACTGGAACGTCGATATCGGCCTCGACTGCGGGCTTTCCGGACGTGCCCAGATCGGCAAGGGCATGTGGGCGATGCCCGACCTGATGGCGGCGATGCTCGAGCAGAAGATCGCCCATCCGAAGGCCGGCGCCAACACCGCCTGGGTTCCCTCGCCGACGGCGGCGACGCTGCATGCAACGCATTATCACCGCGTCAACGTCGCCGAGGTCCAGGCAGGTCTGAAAAGCCGGCCGCGGGCCAAGCTCGCGGATATTCTCTCGGTGCCCGTGGCGGGACGGCCGAACTGGACGGAAGAGGAAATCCAGCGCGAACTCGACAACAACGCCCAGGGGATTCTCGGCTATGTCGTGCGCTGGGTCGACCAGGGAGTCGGCTGTTCGAAAGTTCCCGACATCAACAATGTCGGTCTGATGGAAGACCGCGCGACGCTGCGCATCTCGGCGCAGCACATGGCCAACTGGCTGCACCACGGCGTCGTCAGCGAGGCGCAGATCGTCGAAACCATGAAGCGTATGGCGGAAATCGTCGACCGGCAGAATGCCGGCGATCCGAACTTTCACCCGATGGCCGGCCGATTCGACGATTCGATTGCCTTCCAGGCGGCGCTGGACCTGGTGCTCCAGGGCCGGGAACAGCCGAACGGCTACACCGAACCGGTGCTGCATCGCCGGCGGCTGGAGTTGAAGGCGAAGCAGGCGGCACAGCGATAGCAAAACGAAAGGGCCGCCGGCATCAACCGGCGGCCCTTTGTTTAAGCTCTCGCTCGTTTCCAGCCGTTACTGCTGCACGACGACGCGTGCACTCCGCCCGGGACGGACCCGCGAGTAAAGATCGATGATGTCCTGGTTCATCAGGCGGATGCAGCCAGAGGAGGCTGCGGTGCCGATCGAGGCCCATTCCGGCGTGCCGTGCAGGCGGAAGAGCGTGTCCCTGCCTTCCTCGTTGAAGAGATAGAGGGCGCGGGCGCCGAGCGGATTGGTGATGCCGGGGCCCATGCCCTCTTCGACATATTTGGCGACTTCCGGCTTGCGCTCGGCCATTTCCTTCGGCGGGTGCCAGGTCGGCCATTCCTGTTTCCAGGCGACATAGGCCTCGCCTTCCCAGGCAAAACCGGCCTTGCCGACACCTATGCCGTAGCGCACCGCCTTGCCACCCGGCAGCACGTAGTAGAGGAAGCGGTTCGGTGTGTTGACGACGATGGTTCCCGGCCGCTCCTTGGTGTCGTAATCGACGATCTGGCGGTGGAAGCGCTCGTCAAGGCGCTTGATCGGAATGGCCGGCAAGGGATAGCCGTGGTCCTCGACGGCGCCGTAATTGCCGGTAAAGATCTGATTTGTCGCGACCTTCTGGCCCTCGGGAGCAGAGCCTGCGGTGGACGTCGTTTGCGAGCAGCCGGCGATGAAGACGGTCGCCGCCAGACTGCACAAAAGGAGAGCGTTGCGGAAGCGCATGGGGGTCTCGTAAAAGGGAATCAGGAAATCGGGGGGAGGTGCCCGGCCGCCAGCTTATTTGCGATTGCCGTGCATGGCGCAATAGATCGCGCCGCCGCAATTCGGCCGAAATGTGCAAATTCCGTGACGATGGTTTTTTTGCAACAAGGGGAAGAGAGGTCGGGATAGCCGATGACGATCCTATCGATCCATGGCGACAATCCGCTCTCCGACGGGCGTCAGTCCGAGCGGGCGCTGAAGGTGCGCCGTGGCGTACAGCGATTGTTCCTGGAATTGCGCCACGCGGTGCTGCCGGAACTGACGCTCGCCAGCGGCCGCCGTGCGGACCTGATTTCGATTTCCCCGAAGGGGGAGATCTGGATCGTCGAGATCAAGACGTCGATCGAAGACTTCCGCGTCGACCGCAAGTGGCCCGAATACCGCCTCCATTGCGACCGATTGTTCTTCGCCACCCACGCGCACGTGCCGCTAGAGATCTTCCCCCAGGAGTGCGGACTGCTGCTCTCCGACGGCTACGACGCGCATATGCTGCGCGAAGCGCCGGAACATCGCCTGGCGCCGGCGACCCGCAAATCGGTCACCCAGGCCTTTGCACGCACCGCGGCGCAGCGGCTGATGCTTGCCGAATGGGCGGCCGAGCGCAATGGTGAACTCGGCCAGTCGATCAGCGACATCGTCAGCGGTGCGCGGGATTAGCTACTTCGGCGCGCGTTTTGCCAGAATGCGCTGCAGCGTGCGGCGATGCATGTTGAGGCGCCGAGCCGTCTCCGAGACGTTGCGCTCGCACATTTCATAGACCCGCTGGATATGTTCCCAGCGGACGCGATCGGCCGACATCGGGTTTTCCGGCAGTTCGACGCGCTCGCCCTCGCGCCGCACGAGGGCGGCGAAAATCTCGTCCGCATCCGCCGGCTTGGCGAGATAGTCGAGCGCCCCGAGCTTCACGGCGTTCACGGCGGTGGCGATATTGCCGTAGCCGGTCAGCACGATCATCCTTGTGTCGTCGCGCCGGCCGCGTATTGCCTCGATCACGTCGAGGCCGCTGCCGTCGCCCAGCCTCAGATCGATGACCGCATGTTTCGGCGGCCGCGTCTTGGCCTTGGCGATGCCCTCGGCGACCGATTCGGCGATCTCCACCGCGAAGCCGCGTGCCTCCATGGCGCGCGCCAGGCGGCGCAGGAAGGGCCCGTCGTCGTCGACGATCAACAGCGTCTTGTCCGCTCCGATCAGTTCGGCATCTTGAGGGGTGGCATGCGCAGCCGGCGATTTTTCGGTCATTCTCGTAAATCCGGAGCCAAAACTGGGGTGATTGCGCTGAAACTATGTAGGTTATTCCTACAGCGCCGCGCGTCTTATCAGACGCGCAAAGGTCGCTGTAGCACTTAGAAATTGCTGCATGTCTTTGTCCTTAAATCGAGGTCGATTTAAGGAGACATGCAGTAGCAGTCTTCAATAAACTGCCAAAAATCATTTCGCCAGTTTCGTATCCATCAGTACACGCGGCCATTCGACGCTGACCCGGGCACCGGGGCTATTCTCGAAACGAAGCCTTGCACCGGATCGCTCCAGAAGCGTCTTGGCGATGAAGAGGCCGAGTCCCAGCCCCCCGGCGCTGTCTTCCTTCTGCCTGCGGGTGACATAGGGCTCACCGATCCTTGCGAGAATATCCGGCGAAAAGCCGTCGCCATCGTCCTCGATCGTCACCTTGACGCGCTCCGCCGTGTGCTCGACCGTGACCGTCACCGCCTCGCGGGCATAGTCGACGGCATTTTCGAGAAGATTGCCGAGGCCGTAGAGGATTCCGGCATTGCGGTTGCCGACCGGCTCGCTGGCGCGGTCCCCCTTCTGGATCAACTTGATCTGGATACCGAATTCGCGATGCGGCGCCATCACCTCCTCGATCAGCGAGGAGAGCGGCAGAAGCCGCATATGCTCCTCGCTTTCGGAGGAAAGCGTGGTCAGGCGCTTCAGAATGTCGCGGCAGCGCTCGCTCTGGCTGCGCAGCAGGTGCACGTCCTCGCCGAAGCGCGGGTCGTCGCCGAGCTCCCGCTCCATCTCCTTGGCGACGACGGTGATCGTCGCAAGCGGCGTGCCGAGTTCGTGGGCAGCAGCGGCGGCGAGTCCGTCGAGCTGCGACAGGTGCTTTTCGCGCTGGAGCACCAGTTCGGTCGCCGTTAGCGCCTCCGAAAGTTCGCTTGCCTCGAGCGAGACGCGATAGGTGTAGAAAGCGGCGAAGGCCGTCATCGAGACGATCGCGAACCAGATGCCCGCCGTCAGCACGCGCGGCATCAACAGCACCGTGCCGGGATACCAGGGCAGCGGGAAGGGCGAGAAAGCGAGCGCGGTGACGCCGATCACCGCGAACACGGCAAGCACGATGCTGTGCGGCTTCGGCTGCGAGGCTGACGAGATAATCACCGGCACGCAGAGCAGCGGCGCGAACGGATTGGCGAGCCCGCCGGTGATGAAGAGCAGCGCCGTCAGCTGCGCGAGATCGAGACCCAGCAGCACGAAGGCGGCCGCCGCCGTCAGGCGATGCGTCGGCGGGAAGCGGATGGTGAGAAAGACATTGAGCAACGCCAGACTGGCGATCAGCAGCGAGCAGGGAACGAGCGGCAGGGGAAACTGCAGCCATAGCGCCGTGACGATAACGGCGACGGACTGGCCGCCGACCGCCAGCCAGCGCAGCCGCACGAGCGTCTGCAGCCTCAGGCTGCGATTGCTGTTGAGTTCGTTGTCGAGTGTCATCGTCGCCATTCTGCCTGCCGGCCCCTCATGCGCTCGCTTCAAAGACTATCGCAATCCCCGAATGACAAACCAGCCCTAATGCATGTCGCCCAAACGTGCGCAGCGGTTTTGGGCGACATGCACAGAAACAAAGACCTAAAGCGGGCCGCGTGAATACGCTTGAACGCGACGCGCTTTAGGTGCCGCGCGGCTTGGCGCGCGTCGTCGGCATCGCGTTGGCCGGATCCTCTGGCCAGGGGTGCTTCGGGTAGCGGCCACGCATGTCGGCGCGGACGTCCTTCCAGGAGCCGGCCCAGAAGCCCGGCAGGTCGCGCGTCGTCTGGATCGGGCGCTGGCCGGGCGAGATCAATTCAAGCAGCAGCGGCAGCCGCCCGTCGCCGATGGCCGGATGCGCCTTGAGACCGAAGAGTTCCTGGACGCGGATCGAAAGTAGCGGTTCGTCGCCGTCGTAATGGATCGGGTGGCGCTGTCCGGTCGGCGCTTCGAAATGCGTCGGAGCGAGCTTCGCAAGATCGCGCTGCAAATCGTAAGGAACGAGTGACATCAGCCCTTCGGCGAGGTCACGGCCCTTGATCCCGTCGATGCCGCCGGCCTCCCCTTGAAACGGAACGAACCATTCATCGAGGCGGGAGATGAGCGCCGCATCCGACATGTCGGGCCAGGGCTCGCCGACCGAGCGGTGAAGAAAGCCGATGCGGTCGCGCAATTGATCCACGTCCTTCGGAAACGGCACGGCAGCCAATCCGAACTGGCGAATGCCGTCGGCGAGCGCTCGCGCTGCGGGCTCGCCGCGCGGCCGCGGCAGCGGCGCCTCGTCGAAAATGATCGCCCCGAGCCGGGTCACGCGGCGAGCCCTGACCTGGCGGCTCGCCCGGTCGAAGAAACTTTGCTCCTCCGTGACGATCGCCTCGGGCATATGGGCCTCGACATCGGCCCTGGTGATTTCCGCCGCCGCCAGCACTCGCTGCGCGCCGGCCCGTCCGGTCAGATCGGCAATCACCAGCATCGCCGCCGCCGCCAGCCGCTCGGTCTCCGGCACTTCCGCGCCGCGCCCGTTGGCCATTACGAAGCGGCCGCGGCCGCCGCGCTGCAGGGCTATGCGATCCGGAAAGGCATGCATCAGCAGCGGCCCTGGCGGGCCGGACTCTCCCCTGGGTTTCGATCGAGCGAGGTCCGCGGCCATTCGTCTCGCAAGCCCGCGTGCCGCCTCCGCCCGATCGCTCTGCTCGCTGCGGAAGCGCCGCAGCCGATCCTCGATGTCGAGGCTGTTGCCGCCGAGGCCCTGTTCGGTGAGCATCACCGCGATGAGGCAGGCCTCATGCGCCTGCCCCTCGTCTGCGGCCGAAACCGCCATTGCTGCCAGCCTGACTGGCAAGGCGAGGTCGCGGATCATGCGCCCTCTCGCCGTCAACGCCCCACGCGCGTCGAGTGCTCCCAATTCGACGAGCAGGCTGCGCGCTTCCCGCAGCGTCGTTTCCGGCGGCGGGTCGATGAATTTGAGTGACGATGGATCGGCGACACCCCAATGGGCAAGGTCGAGCAGCAGGCCGGAAAGGTCGCTGGCGAGAATCTGCGGCGGCGTGAAGGCGGCAAGTGCCGCCGACTGGCCCGCATGCCACAGCCGGATGGCGACACCCGGCTCGGTTCGCCCGGCGCGGCCGGCACGCTGGTCGGCCGAGGCCCGTGAGACGCGCACGGTCTCCAGCCGGGTGATCCCGGTCGAAGCCTCGAAGACCGGCAGCCGCTGCAGGCCGCTGTCGACGACGATGCGCACCCCGTCGATGGTGATCGAGGTTTCGGCGATCGAGGTTGCGAGCACGATCTTGCGGCTGCCCTTCGGCGCCGGCCGGATCGCCGCATCCTGCTCCTTCTGGCTGAGATTGCCGTAGAGCGGCACGATCATCGTGTTCTGATCGAAGCGTCCGGCGAGGCGTTCGGCCGTCCGGGTGATCTCGGCCTGCCCCGGCAGGAAGGCGAGGATCGAGCCCTCCTCGGACCGATGCGCCTCGGTGATCGTCCGAAGCACCGTATCCTCGACGCTTTCACCGGTGCCTCTGCTCTCGTAGCGGATATCGATCGGATAGCTCCGCCCCTCGCTCTGAAGGACCGGCGCGTCTCCAAGCAGCCCGGCGGCCCGCTCGACGTCGAGCGTCGCCGACATGACGATGATTTTCAAATCGTCGCGCAGCGCCGATTGCACGTCGAGCGCCAGCGCCAGGCCGAAATCGGCGTCGAGCGATCGCTCGTGAAACTCGTCGAAAAGGACCGCCGAAACGCCGGCAAGCTCCGGATCGTCGAGGATCATCCGGGTAAAGACGCCTTCGGTCACCACCTCGATCCGGGTCTTCGCCGAAATGCGGTTGTCGAGCCGCATGCGGTAGCCGACCGTCTCGCCGACCGTCTCGCCCAGCAACGCGGCCATTCGACCGGCCGCGGCCCGCGCCGCGAGGCGCCGCGGTTCGAGCAGGATGATCTTGCCGCCGTTCAGCCACAGTTGATCGAGGAGGAAAAGCGGCACCAGCGTCGTCTTGCCGGCCCCGGGCGGCGCGGAGAGAACGACGGATGGCGATCTCCCGAGCGCTTCGGCAAGTGCCGGCAGGATCTCGCGGACCGGCAGGGATGGAAGCTCGGCCCTCATGGCTTCGCCTCGCCGCCGATTTCGACCACCGTGCCGCCGGCCGCCTCCGCATCGGCGCGGTCATGGGTGACGAGGAGGGCAGGCAGGCCAGCCGCCCTGGCTCTCGAGAAGACCAGTTCGCGCATCTGCTGCCTCAGCGCCGCGTCGAGCTTGGAAAAAGGCTCGTCGAGCAGCAGGAAGTGCGGAGCCGAGACGAGCACCCGCTGCAGCGCCACCCGCGCCTTCTGACCGCCGGAGAGCGTTTCCGGGTCGCGGTCGAAGAAGCCGGCGAGCCCGACCTCGGCGAGCGCCCCCTCCGCAAGCGCGCGGCGTGTCGCGCGTCCCCGGACGGACGGCGGAATGGCAAACAGGATGTTGCCTCCGACGGAGAGATGCGGGAACAGCAGCGGATCCTGGAACAGGATGCCGGCGTGGCGCCGGTTGGCGGCAACATTGGTCAGGTCTTCCTTGCCGATCAGCAGCTGCCCGCTGGCCTTGAACGCCGGATCGAGGAAGCCGCCGGCAAAGGCGAGCAACGCTGACTTTCCGGAGCCGGACGGTCCCATGATCGTCAGAACCTCACCCGGCATCACCGTCGCCGAGACCGCAAGCAGCGTCCGGTCCGCCAGCCGGATCGTCACGTCTGACAGCGTCAGGGGTCTAGTCTCGGCGATTTCCAGCATTCACGTCCTCATGGCCTGGCGGTTGCGGAATAGCAACTGGGGGCCGAGCGAGGCAACGAGAAATGCAAGAAAGGGCAGGGATGCCTGGACGAGCGCATAGACGCCGATCACCCGCCGGTCGCCGCCGGAGGAAAGCGCCACCGCCTCGGTGGCAATCGTCGTCAGCCGCCCCGCGCCGATCAGCAGCGTCGGAAGATAGAGGCTGACGGACACCGAAAAGCCGACGGCAAAGGCGGTGAGGCATGCGCGAAACAGGAGCGGCAGGCGGACGGTCAGCAGCGTTCGCAGCGCGGACTTGCCGAAGCCGGCCGCGACCCTTTCGAAGCGCGGATCGAGCTCGCGCCAGGGGGCGGAGAGCGACAGCAGCACGTAAGGCAAGGCGAACAGGAAGTGGACTGCCAGAACACTCCAAAACGCGGGTTTAAGTCCTGCCGAGATGATCAGGATCTGCAGGCCGAAAACGAAACTGATTTCCGGCAGCAGCAGCGGAAGATAGAGCAATCGGTGACGCGGCACGTTCCCGCCACGCTCTGCGGCGCCGTTACGGTGGAGCAGCAGAATGGCACAAAAGAGAGCGAGCGCCGCCGACAGGAGAGCGAGGGCAATCGTGGTTCGGAGCGCCGGCCAGAGCGGCGGCAGCGTTCGCAACCAGGTTTGCAGCGTGAGCTCCGCCGGCAAGGCCGCCGGGAATGGCCAGAGCCCGGCAACCGACCAGAGGCCGAGTAGGGTAATGCCGAGGAAGATGGAGGCGGCGCAGCCGGCCATTGCGAAAGCTGAGACGAACCGGGGCATGGCGTCGTTTCTCAGGCGCCGCCCCGAATAGGTCAGCTTGCGGACCACAAATCGACCGAGCCGTTCGATCAGCAGCCAGATTGCGACCGCTCCAAGAACGACGGCAAGCTGCAGCAGGGCGGCCGCCGAGGCGAGAAACCGGGCGCCGAGGTCGTGATCCGCCGTCCATTGGGCGATCCGCACCGGCAGCGTTGCCGGCAGCTGCGGTCCGAGGATGATCGCGACGTCGACGACCGAGACGGAATAGACGAGGACCGCGAACACCGCCAGGCGGAGCTGCCGGTAGAGGGCCGGCCAGAGGCTGACGAGAAAGCCGATCAGGCGTCCATAGCCGAGCGCCGCGGTCAATTGTCGGGATTGGCGGAGCGGCAGATGCGGCAACGCGGCGAGCGCGATCAGGAAGAGGAAGGGTACTTCCTTGGTGATCAGCCCGACGAGCATCGAGAGAGCGAGCGGATCGTTCGGAACGAGCCATTGCGGCGGCCGCCCGAAGCCGGTCAGTTCCGGCGAAACGAGCCGAAGGAGAAAGCCCGAGGGCGCCACGAGGAAGGCCAGCGCGAAGGCGGCGGCCGCATGCGGAACGGCAAGCAGCGGCGACACCATGTGCTGAATGCGGGAAAAGGCCGGCGTTCCGGCAAATCCTGCCAGGAAGGTGCCGACGATCGCAACGGCAGCGCCGGTGGTGGCCAGGCCGACCACGAGGCCGGTGAGGCTCGAGCGCAGGATATGCGGCTGGCCGGCAAGCTCGGCGAAATGACCGAGCGTGAATTCCGAGCCGCCGAGCGCCGGGAGGTAGCCGAAGGCAGGCAGGATGACTCCCGCCACGCCGGCAAGGATCGGCAGTCCCAGGATCAGGGCAAGAAGCGTGTTCGCGGTAAAAGTGCGCGATCCCTTCAACGCTTTGACGCTAATTGGCCGCCCCATAGCGCCGGATCCATTCGGCCTCGATGCGTATCATCCAGTCCGGATGCGGCTCGTCGAGCGCCGGTCCGAGCTCGTCCGGCTTCAGAGTGGCAATGCCGAGATCGAGCTTTTCGAAGGCGGATCGATCCTCGGCGGCAAGCTTTGCCACGGAAAGAACGGTCGGATCTCCCCAGACCTTCGGATCCTGCTTGCGCAGTTGCGCTTCGGGCGAAAGCAGGAAATCGGCGACGAGCAGCGCCCCGGCCTTCGCCGTGGCATTATAAGGGATGGCGAGGAAATGCGTGTTGCCGAGCGTGCCGCCGGAAAAGACGAAGGAGCGCACCGTGTCCGGAAGCTCGCCATTGGCGATAGCCGACGACGCCTCCGCCGGGTTGAACGCGAAGATGATATCGAGCTCGCCATCGGCGAGCTTCTGCTTCATGTCGGGATAGTTCTGCGGATAGGCTTTGCCTTGCCGCCACAGAAGCGGTGTTAGCTTGTCGAGATAGGCGAACAGCGGCGCGGCATCCGCCGCGAAAGTC
>NZ_CP024307.1:3505000-3590000 GCF_002944405.1 Sinorhizobium fredii
GCAAGACGAGCGCATCAACGTCATCCGCGTGGCACCCGACCCGGGCGTGATCGAGGTCAATATCCACCCGGCTTCGAACTGGGGCGAATGCGTCGACATCACCACGACGATCTACGAGGAGGCGCGCCAGAGCCGGCTCGGTGCCGACAAGTTCATGATCGACGGCCGCCACACGGGAACCGGCGGCGGCAACCACGTGGTGGTGGGCGGCCGCAGCCCCAATGACAGTCCCTTCCTGCGCCGGCCTGATCTGCTGAAGAGCATCGTTCTGCACTGGCAGCGCCATCCCTCGCTCTCCTATCTCTTTTCCGGCCTGTTCATCGGGCCGACCAGCCAGGCGCCGCGCATCGACGAGGCCCGCCACGATTCGCTTTACGAGCTGGAGATCGCCCTGGCGCAGGTGCCCTCGCCCGGCGCAGGCCGCGTGCCGCCTCTCCCGTGGCTCGTCGACCGGTTGTTCCGCAATCTGCTCGTCGACGTCACCGGCAACACGCACCGCTCCGAGATCTGCATCGACAAACTGTTTTCGCCCGACGGTCCGACCGGCCGCCTCGGCCTGATCGAGTTCCGCGGCTTCGAGATGCCGCCCAATGCCCGCATGTCGCTCGCCCAGCAATTGCTGGTCCGCGCGCTCATCGCCCGTTTCTGGAAAAACCCTGTCGAAGGCAGCTTCGTTCGCTGGGGCACCGCGCTCCACGACCGCTTCATGCTGCCGCACCACGTCTGGCAGGATTTCCTCGACGTTCTCGCTGATTTGAAAGCGCACGGCTTCGACCTCCGGCCGGAATGGTTCGCGGCGCAGCTTGAATTCCGCTTCCCCTTCTGCGGCGAGGTGGAATACGAGGAGGCGAAGCTCGAAATCCGCCAGGCGCTCGAACCCTGGCACGTGATGGGCGAGCAGGGTGCAATCGGCGGCACGGTGCGCTATGTCGATTCCTCCGTCGAGCGCCTGCAGGTGAAGCTCGAAACCGGCAACCCCGATCGGTACACGGTGACCTGCAACGGCCGGCCGGTGCCGCTGTCGAAAACCGGTACGAACGGCGTCGCCGTCGCCGGCGTGCGCTACAAGGCCTGGCAACCGGCATCCGGCCTGCACCCTGTTTTGCCGGTGAACACTCCCCTTACATTCGACGTTTATGATACATGGTCGAATCGGGCGATCGGCGGCTGCGTCTACCATGTTGCGCATCCGGGCGGGCGTAACTATGAGACCTTTCCGGTCAACGGCAACGAGGCGGAGGCACGCCGGCTGGCGCGCTTCGAACCCTGGGGGCACACGACCGGCATGTATCGGCTGCGATCCGAGGCACCCTCGGCGGAGTTTCCCCTGACGCTCGACTTGAGGCGTCCGGCAGGAGTGTAAATGGCGAAGAAGCAGGCGGCAGAGGCAACAGGCGAGGGGCGGTTCGATGGCGACCCGGCGTTCGGCTATCGCGCCCTGCCGGGGGTCGCCGACGAAATGCTCGACCCGCAGGGTGATGTCCGGCCGGTCTGGCAGCGGCTGCTCGCCGCTCTTGGCCGCATGGACGAAACGGAGCTGGCCAACCGCTTCGCCCGTGCCGACCGCTATCTGCGCGACGCCGGCGTCTTCTATCGCGCCTACGGCAAGGAAAACACCGAACGAAGCTGGCCGCTTTCGCACATACCGGTGTTGATCGACGAAGCCGAATGGGCCGCCGTTTCGGAAGGCTTGATCCAGCGGGCCGAGCTTCTGGAGAAGGTCGTTGCAGATATCTATGGCGAGAACCGCCTGGTGGGCGAAGGTCTGCTGCCGCCGGCGCTCGTCGGCTCCAATCCGCAGTTCCTGCGCCCGCTGGTCGGCGTAAAGCCGGCAGACGGACATTTCCTGCACTTCTGTTCTTTCGAGATCGGCCGGGGGCCTGACGGCACCTGGTGGGTTCTTGCCGATCGGACGGAGGCGCCGTCCGGCGCAGGCTTCGCGCTTGAAAACCGCGTGGCGACGACGCGCGCCTTTTCCAACCTCTACGCCGAAACCCACGTCCGTCGCCTGGCGAGCTTCTTCGGGGCCTTCCGCGACACTCTTCAGGCGCAAAAGCTGCATCCGGACGACCGCATCGCCGTGCTCTCGCCCGGCATCGCCAACGAAACCTATTTCGAGCATGCCTATATCGCCCGCTATCTCGGCTTCATGCTGCTCGAAGGCGAGGACCTGACGGTCGTCGGCGGCCGGGTGATGGTGCGCACCGTCGCCGGCCTGAAGCCGATCGGCGTGCTCTGGCGCCGCCTCGACGCCTCCTTTGCCGATCCGCTCGAACTCAATCAATCCTCCCATATCGGCACGCCCGGCATCGTCGAAGCGCTACGCGGCGGTTCCGTCTCGATCGTAAACGCGATCGGCTCCGGCATTCTCGAGACGCGCGCCTTCCTCGCCTTCATGCCGACGCTCTGCCGCCACCTGCTTGGAGAAGAGCAGAAGCTGCCGTCGATCGCCACCTGGTGGTGCGGCCAGGAACAGGAGCGTCAGCACGTCGCGAGCAATATCGAGGGCATGGTCATTGGCCCGGCCTATTCGACGCGGCCGTTCTTCGACGACAACGGGCAATCGGTGCTCGGTGCGGCGCTGCGCGAAACCACCAAGACTTCGGCCGCCGAATGGCTGGCGGCAGGCGGAGGCAAGCTGGTCGGGCAGGAGGTGGTGACGCTGTCGACGACGCCGGCTTGGGTGCGCGGCCGGCTGACGCCGCGGCCGATGAGCTTGCGCGTCTTTGCAGCGCGCACCCGCGACGGCTGGCAGATCATGCCCGGCGGCTTCGCCCGCATCGGCTCCGGCGACGACGTGGCGGCGATCGCCATGCAGGCGGGCGGCACCGCCGCCGATGTCTGGATCGTCAGCGAAAAGCCGGTCGAGCGCACTACGCTGCTGCCGGCCGAGGAGAGCTTCACCCGCAACCTGCCGGGCAGCCTGCCGAGCCGCGCGGCGGACAATCTCTTCTGGCTCGGCCGCTATATCGAGCGGGCGGAGGGTGCGCTCCGGATCCTGCGTGCCTGGCACGCCCGTTTCGCCGAGGCGGCGGATCCGAACATGCCGCTCCTGAAGGATGTCAGCAGCTATCTCGCGGCCCTCGATATCAGCACGCGCCAGCCGGTGCCTGCCAGCCTGCTCGCCAATATCGACAGCGCCCTATTCAGCGCCGGCAACATTCGCGACAGGTTCTCTCCCGACGGCTGGCTCGCGCTGAACGACCTGTCGAAGACGGCGCGCAAGTTCCACGCGACCGTTCAGGCCGGCGACGACGCGACCCATGCGATGACCATCCTCCTGCGCAAGCTGGCGGGCTTTGCCGGTCTCGTCCACGAAAACATGTATCGCTTTACCGGCTGGCGCTTCCTGTCGATCGGGCGCTATCTCGAGCGCGGCCTGCACATGACGCGGCTGCTCGGCCATATGTCCGGACCGGAGGCTCCGGACGGCGCCTATGACATGCTGCTCGAGATCGGCGACAGCGTCATGACCCATCGCCGCCGCTACAACGTCAACACGGCCGCCCTGACGGTCACCGACCTGCTGGCGCTCGATCCGCTCAACCCACGCTCGGTGCTCTTCCAATTGAACGAGATCAAGACGGAGGTAGAGCTGCTGCCGAATGCCTTCGTCAACGGCCAGATGTCGCCCTTCTACCGGGAGACGATGCGGCTTCACTCCGGCCTTGCGGTGATGACGCCCGAGGCAATGACCGAGGCGGTCTACAGGCGGTTGGAGCAGGATCTGGAAAGACTTTCCGACCTGCTCGCCCAAACCTACCTCGGCTAGAATGGTATAAGGCGGCATGGCGGCTAACGAAGCATGCGAATACCCCTCCCCAGCCCGTCCCCACAAGGGGGAGAGGAACTCTTTGCCGCACCCTCCCCTCCTCGCCGTCAGCCTCTGTGCTCGACGCAAGTCTGGAATGACAGGCGATCGCCGCGGGCGCCTAGCCCCTCCTCCTTGTAGGGAGGGGTTGGGGAGGGGTTTCAGCCACGAACCGAGACCGCATCGCGATCGAACCAAGGGCGTCACTTCGCATGCTCTATGACATCAACCTGAAGATCACCTACGGCTACGAAGTTCCGGTGAGCGGCGGTCGCCATCTGGTGCGGGTGTTGCCCGCCTCGATTCCCGGCCGCCAGCGCCTCATAGCGGGCTCCGTCACATTCCAGCCCACCCCCGGCGAGCGATCGGAGAGCGTCGACTTTTTCGCCAACGCCACCACCTCCATCCTGTTCCGCTCCATGCACGAGCACCTGGTCATTCGCATGCAGTCGCGCGTGCAGGCCGAGGCGACGGCGCTCACCGCCGATTTCTCGCCGCCTCTCGCCGGCCTGCCCCTGCAACTCGCCTCCTGCTGGTCCGTCGATGCCGAGTCGCCGCACCATTTCATCGGCCCGAGCCCGCTGCTGCCGGAAGCGTCGGAAATCGCCGCCTATGCGCGCGAGATCGCCGCGGAGAACATGACGGTTCGCCAGATCGGCATCGCCATCTGCGAGCGCATCCACCGCGATTTCGCCTATGATGCCGAAGCGACGACGGTGACGACGACGCCGGCCGAAGCCTTCAAGCTGAAGCGCGGCGTCTGCCAGGACTTCACCCATGTGATGATCGTGGCGCTGCGCAGCCTAGGCATTCCCGCCGGCTATGTCAGCGGATTCCTCAGGACCCTGCCGCCCCCTGGCAAGGAGCGGCTGGAAGGAGCGGACGCCATGCATGCCTGGGTCCGCTTCTGGTGCGGCACAACCGGTGGCTGGATGGAGCTCGACCCGACCAACAATATTCCGGCAGGCACCGACCATATCGTCGTCGGCCACGGGCGCGACTATGGCGACGTGGCGCCGGTTATCGGTGTCCTGAAAAGCTACGGCAGCCATACCACCGAACAGGCCGTCGACGTCATTCCGGTGGAATGACCGAAACTGGCACGCTTCGTGCCGTTTTCACACAGATAAAGGCAAATCCACGCTTGCCGGCGCCCCACAGAAAGCATGGGCTTTGCGGCGGTTCGTTAAGATTGCAGCGATTGCTTGAACGGGACGGTAACGCATCATCCACTAGTGTCATAGCCGACAGGCTACAACGTGTGGGGGTGCAGCATGGGAAGACGGTCCACTATCGGCCAATCCTTCATGAAGATGCTGAAGGATCGGGGCGGCAACTTCGGCATGATGACGGCGGTCGCTGCGCCGCTGCTTCTCGCGGCCGGCGGCGTGTCCATCGACATGGCCAATATGCTGATGACGAAGAACCAGCTGCAGGACGCTACCGATGCGGCCGCTCTTGCGGCGGCGTCTGCGCTCGTCTCCGAGGAACAGCCGAGCATCGCAGAAGCCAAGGAACTCGCCCGCAAATTCCTGAAAACCCAGGGCGGCGGCACCACGACGCCGGATACTCCGGCCGACAGCGGCGATGGAACTCCGACCGGCACTCAATCATCGACTCCAACATGGGACGACGTCAACACGCTCGAGGTGAATATCACCGAGACGCCGAACGGCACGAAGGGAAAAATCTTCCAGGTGACCGTCGTCAACAAGCGAGTCATCGAATTCAACGCCATGACGCGGCTGCTCGGGACGGATTCGGTCGAGCTCGAAGCGAGTTCCACGGCGGAAAGCGCGACCGAGAGCAAGAACGCGCTGTCGATGTATCTGGTTCTCGACCGATCCGGCTCGATGGCATGGAAGACGAACACCATCAACACGACAAAGAAGAGCTGCCCCAACTATACCGAAGCGACCTGGAGCAAGTACCCTTACCTGAAGGCGACCAGCCCGTGCTACGTCACCAAGATCGACGCCCTGAAGACTGCGGTGAGCGACCTGCTGGCGCAATTGCTGGTCGCCGATCCGGATCAGATCTACGTTCGTACCGCTGCGGTCTCCTATAACTCCGTACAGGATGCCGCCGGAACACTCGCCTGGGGTACGAGCGGCGCCGCAAGCTATGTCAATGCGCTCGTCGCAACCGGGGGCACGGCCTCGGCCGGCGCTTTCAAGACCGCCTACCAAAAGGTCATTGCGGAGACGGAAAACACGACACACGCCGCCAAGAATGGCCAGGTGCCGTCGAAATACCTCGTCTTCATGACCGACGGCGAGAACAACTACGCCAATGACGACACGGTCACCAAGCAATGGTGCGACACCGCCAAGGCCAACAAAGTCGAGATCTATAGCGTCGCATTCATGGCGCCGCAGCGCGGCCAGGAACTGCTGAGATATTGCGCCTCGTCCGCCTCGCATTATTTCGAGGCCGAGGAAGTCACCGACCTCGTCGCGGCCTTCCAGGCGATCGGCGAGCGCGCCGCAGCAGTGGTTTCCCGCCTCACGAAGTGAGCGACACCGGCGGGCAGGCTGCTTTGGTCGGACCGGAGCCCGAAATCGCCGCTGTCCCCCCTCCCCATGCCGTTCGGCCTTGCCGGATGGCATTTTTCGTGCTGCGAACCTATTGAAATAGAAGCCTAAGTACATCCGTACCCGGCGTAGAAACGATCTAATCCATTTAAAAACAGCTGTTGCAAGCGCTTCGGATCGATGCATAAATGCCCTGTTCCCGGCCGCTTCGGCCTGCGGTTTCCTGAAATGCAACAAGGGTTTGACAGTTCTCATGATGAATCGGCTCTCCACCAACGAACTGCCGCAGCCGGCCCTGAGATCCTCCGAACCCGGCCAGCTCGCCGTCGAGATTCTCGAGCGCCTGAAATACCGCATCGGCAAGGATCCGAAGGTCGCCAAGCCGCACGACTGGCTGACCGCCGCCATTCTGGTGGCCCGCGACCGGATCACCGACAAGTGGATGGAGTCGACGCGCAAGACCTATGCCACCGGGGCGAAGCGGGTCTACTACCTTTCCCTCGAATTCCTCATCGGTCGCCTGATGCGCGACGCGATGACCAATATCGGTCTGATGGACGAGATGCGTGACGCGCTCGCCTCGCTCGGCGTCGATATCGATGTGGTCGCGCAGCTCGAGCCCGACGCCGCGCTCGGCAATGGCGGCCTCGGGCGCCTTGCGGCCTGCTTCATGGAATCTATGGCGACGGTCGACGTCCCCGCCTATGGCTACGGCATCCGCTACATGCACGGCCTGTTCCGCCAGCAGATGGCCGATGGCTGGCAGGTCGAACTGCCAGAAACCTGGCTGGCGCATGGCAATCCCTGGGAATTCGAACGGCGCGAGAGCTCCTACGAGATCGGCTACGGCGGGAGCGTCGAAACGGTCAATATCGACGAGGAAGTTCAGCGCTACGTCTGGAAGCCGGCGGAACGGGTGATCGCCACCGCCTTCGACACGCCGGCGGTCGGCTGGCGGGCGAAGCGCGTCAACACGCTGCGGCTCTGGGCCGCACAGCCGATCGACCCGATCCTGCTCGACGCCTTCAATGCCGGCGACCATATCGGTGCGCTGCGCGAGAGCAACAAGGCGGAGTCGCTGACCCGCGTGCTCTATCCGGCCGATGCAACGCCCGCCGGCCAGGAATTGCGCCTCCGGCAGGAATATTTCTTCTCGTCCGCCTCGCTGCAGGACATTCTGCGCCGGCATCTGCAGCAATATCCGGACTTCACGTCGTTGCCGGATGCGGTTGCCATCCAGCTCAACGATACCCATCCGGCCGTATCCGTGGCGGAACTGGTGCGGCTCTTGACCGACGTCCACGGGCTTGGCTTCGAAGAGGCCTGGGACATCACCCGGCGGACTTTCGCCTATACCAACCACACGCTGCTGCCGGAGGCGCTCGAAAGCTGGCCGGTGCCGCTCTTCGAGCGGCTGCTGCCGCGCCACATGCAGATCGTCTACGCCATCAATGCGAAGGTCCTCATCGAAGCGCGCCGGCAGAAGCATGCGGCCGACGAGGAGATCCGCTCGATCTCGCTGATCGACGAAACGGGCGAGCGACGGGTACGGATGGGCAATCTCGCCTTTGTCGGCTCGCACTCCATCAACGGCGTCTCGGCACTGCATACAGAGCTGATGAAGGAAACGGTGTTTGCCAACCTGCACCGCCTTTATCCGGACCGCATCAACAACAAGACCAACGGCATCACGCCGCGCCGCTGGTTGATGCAGTGCAATCCCGGCCTTTTCGCGCTGATCCGCGAAGCGATCGGCGACGAGTTCATGGACAATACCGAAGCGCTGCAGGCGCTCGACGCCTTCGCCGACAAGGCGGATTTCCAGGAGCACTTCGCCGCCGTCAAGCGTGCCAACAAGGTTCGGCTGGCGAAGCTGGTCCAGGGAACCCTCGGCATCAGGCTCGACCCTTCGGCGATGTTCGACATCCAGATCAAGCGCATCCATGAGTACAAGCGGCAATTGCTCAACGTCATCGAGGCCGTGGCGCTCTACGATCAGATCCGCTCGCATCCGGAACTCGATTGGGTGCCGCGCGTCAAGCTGTTCGCCGGTAAGGCGGCGCCGAGCTACCACCACGCCAAGCTGATCATCAAGCTCGCCAACGATGTCGCCCGCGTCATCAACAACGACCCGGCAGTGCGCGGTCTCCTGAAGATCGTCTTCGTCCCCAACTACAACGTCTCACTTGCCGAGGTGATGGTTCCGGCCGCCGATCTCTCCGAGCAGATCTCGACCGCCGGCATGGAGGCGTCCGGCACCGGCAACATGAAGTTCGGCCTCAATGGCGCGCTCACCATCGGTACGCTCGACGGCGCCAATGTGGAGATGCGCGACTGGGTCGGCGAGGAGAACATCAAGATCTTCGGCATGACCGCCGATGAAGTGGCGAAGGCAAGGGCCGAGGGGCACAACCCGCGGGCCATCATCGAGGGGTCGCGCGAGCTGTCGCAGGCGCTCGCGGCAATCGCCTCCGGCGTCTTCTCGCCGGACGACCGCAACCGGTTCGCCGGCCTCGTCGACGGTCTCTACAACCATGACTGGTTCATGGTCGCCGCCGATTTCGAAGCCTACGCAAAGGCTCAGCGCGAAGTCGACCAGCTCTGGACGACCCCGTCCGACTGGTATTCGAAGACGATCCGCAACACGGCGCGCATGGGCTGGTTTTCATCCGACCGCACGATCCGGCAATATGCCGGTGAGATCTGGAGAGCTGGATGACCTCACCGCCCGGCAAGGACGAAACGCCAGCTGCGTCAGGCTTCCTGCCGGCGCAGGAGATCGAGGCAATACTTTCCGGCACCCACAGCGACCCCTTTGCCGTTCTCGGCGTGCATGCATCCGGCAAAAGCTATGTGGCACGGTGCTTCATCCCCGGCGCAGAAACGGTGGTCGCGGAGACACTCTCCGGCAGCGAAATCGGAGCACTTCACCGGCGAGACGATGCCGGCTTCTTCGAAGGTCCCGTCTCGCTCCGCAAGGAGCAGCCGGTCCGCTACCGCGCCCGCAACAAGGGCGGCGAATGGATCGTCGTCGATCCATACAGTTTCGGTCCCGTCCTCGGACCGATGGACGACTATTACATCCGCGAAGGCTCGCACCTCAGGCTCTTTGACAGGATGGGGGCCCATCCGATCTCACATGACGGCGCCGAAGGCTTCCACTTCGCCGTCTGGGCACCGAATGCCCGGCGCGTGTCGGTCGTCGGCAGCTTCAACGAGTGGGACGGGCGCCGGCACGTCATGCGGCTGCGGACCGATACCGGCATCTGGGAGATCTTCATCCCCGGCGTGCCGATCGGCGCCCCTTACAAATACGAGATCCTCGGCAAGGACGGCACGCTGCTGCCGCTAAAGGCGGATCCTTTCGCCCGGCGCTCGGAACTGCGCCCTGATACCGCATCGGTAACGGCAGCCGAGATCGTCCAGGTCTGGGAGGACGAGGCGCATCGGCAGCACTGGGAAGAGGTCGATCCGCGCCGCCAGCCGATTGCGATCTATGAGGTCCATGCCAGTTCGTGGCAGCGCCGCGACAATGGCGATATGCTCACCTGGGACGAACTGGCAGAGCGGCTCATCCCCTATTGCGCCGACATGGGTTTCACCCATATCGAATTCCTGCCGATCTCCGAGTTTCCCTACGACCCGTCCTGGGGTTACCAGACCACCGGGCTTTTTTCACCGACCGCCCGCTTCGGCGAGCCGGAGGGCTTTGCCCGTTTCGTCAATGGCTGCCACAAGGTCGGCATCGGTGTCATCCTCGACTGGGTGCCGGCACATTTTCCGACCGACGAGCATGGCCTGCGCTGGTTCGACGGCACGGCGCTCTACGAGCACGAGGATCCGCGCCAGGGCTTCCACCCCGACTGGAACACGGCGATCTACAATTTCGGCCGCGAGGAGGTCGCCGCCTATCTCATCAACAACGCCCTCTACTGGGCCGAGAAGTTCCATGTCGACGGCCTGCGCGTCGATGCGGTCGCCTCGATGCTCTATCTCGACTATTCGCGCAAGCATGGCGAATGGGTGCCGAACGAGTATGGCGGCAATGAAAATCTCGAGGCGGTCCGCTTTCTGCAGACGATGAACTCCCGTCTCTACGGCATTCATCAGGGCGTGATGACGATCGCCGAGGAGTCGACCTCCTGGCCGAAAGTCTCCCATCCTGTCCACACCGGCGGGCTCGGCTTCGGCTTCAAGTGGAACATGGGCTTCATGCACGACACGCTTCAATATCTGTCGCGCGAGCCGGTGCACCGCAAGTTCCACCACAACGACATGACCTTCGGGCTGCTCTACGCCTTCAGCGAGAATTTCGTCCTGCCGCTGTCGCATGACGAGGTCGTGCACGGCAAGGGATCGCTGATCGCCAAGATGGCCGGCGACGATTGGCAGAAGTTCGCCAATCTCAGGGCCTATTACGGTTTCATGTGGGGCTATCCGGGCAAGAAGCTGCTGTTCATGGGGCAGGAATTCGCGCAATGGCGCGAATGGTCGGAAGAGCGCCAGCTCGACTGGAACCTGCTTGAATACCACCTGCACGAAGGCATGCGGCGGCTGGTCCGCGACTTGAACGGCACCTATCGTGCGAAGCCGGCGCTGCATGCGCGCGACTGCGAGGGCGAGGGTTTCGAGTGGCTGATTGCCGACGACCGGGGCAATTCGGTCTTCGCCTGGCTGAGAAAAGCACCGGGCGAGAAGCTGGTCGCCGTCGTCACCAATTTCACCCCCGTCTATCGCGAGGGCTATGACGTGCCGCTGCCGGTGGCAGGACGCTGGAAGGAAATCCTCAACACCGACGCAGAGATCTACGGAGGAAGCGGCAAGGGCAACGGTGGCGCCGTTCTCGCGGAAAAGAAATCGAACGGCAGGACGATGGCCACCATCACGCTGCCGCCCTTGGCGACACTGATGCTGGAGCAGGATTGAGGAATGGGTCTCGTCGGCACCGCCGGCGGACGGATAGAAAGAAATCATGGGGCCCGCGAGGCGTCGCAGAATGCCGCCGGGCGGTCCTCGAAGAACTGATCTTGGGGAGGACAAATGGTGGAAAAGCGTACTCAACCCCTGGCCCGTGATGCCATGGCCTATGTTCTCGCCGGCGGCCGCGGCAGCCGACTGAAGGAACTAACCGACCGGCGCGCCAAGCCTGCCGTTTATTTCGGCGGCAAGGCGCGCATCATCGATTTCGCGCTTTCCAACGCGCTGAATTCCGGTATCCGCCGCATCGGCGTGGCGACGCAGTACAAGGCCCACTCGCTGATCCGGCACCTGCAGCGCGGCTGGAACTTCTTCCGCCCCGAGCGCAACGAGAGCTTCGACATCCTGCCGGCCAGCCAGCGCGTCTCGGAGACGCAATGGTATGAAGGCACCGCCGACGCGGTCTTCCAGAACATCGACATCATCGAGGATCACGGCGTCGAGTACATGGTCATCCTCGCCGGCGACCACATCTACAAGATGGACTACGAGTTGATGCTGCAGCAGCACGTCGATTCCGGCGCCGATGTGACGATCGGCTGCCTCGAAGTGCCGCGCATGGAGGCGACAGGTTTCGGCGTCATGCATGTGGATGACAAGGACCGGATCATCGCCTTCGTCGAGAAGCCGGCCGATCCGCCCGGCATTCCGGGCAACCCGGAGATGGCGCTCGCCTCCATGGGCATCTACGTCTTCCACACCAAGTTCCTGATGGACATGCTGCGCCGCGACGCGGCCGATCCCAAATCGAGCCGCGACTTCGGCAAGGACATCATTCCCTATATCGTCGAGCACGGGAAAGCCGTGGCGCACCGCTTCACCCATTCCTGCGTCCGCTCGGACTTCGAACGCGAGGCCTATTGGCGCGACGTCGGCACCATCGACGCCTATTGGCAGGCGAACATCGACCTCACCCATATCACGCCGGAGCTCGACATCTACGACAGCACCTGGCCGATCTGGACCTTCTCCGAGATCAAGCCGCCGGCGAAATTCGTCCATGACGACGACAATCGCCGCGGTTCGGCGACCTCGTCCCTCGTCTCGGGCGATTGCATCATCTCCGGCGCAACGCTCAACAAGAGCCTGTTGTTCACCGGCGTCCGCATCAATTCATACTCCCGACTCGAAAATGCCGTAGTTCTCCCCGACGTGACGGTCGGGCGGCATTCGATCCTGCGCAATGTCGTCATCGACAGCCGGGTGGTCATCCCGGAAGGGTTGATCGTCGGCGATGATCCGGAGCTCGACGCCAAGCGCTTCCGCCGGACCGAGAACGGCGTCTGCCTGATCACCCAAACGATGATCGACAAGCTGGGAATGTAGGCCGCCGTATGAACATCCTGTCCGTTGCGTCCGAGGTCTACCCGCTGGTCAAGACCGGGGGGCTCGCCGATGTCGTCGGCGCGCTTCCCGCGGCGCTTCTTCCCCATGGCATCCGCACCCGCACCCTCGTGCCCGGCTACCCCGCCGTCCTTCACAAGCTCAAGAAGAAAAAGAAGGTCGGCGGCATCGACAATCTATTCGGCCATCCGGCGACCGTGCTTGCGGCCGAGTTCGACGGACTGGACCTGCTCGTCCTCGATCAACCGGCGCTCTACGATCGCGACGGCGGGCCCTATCTCGATCCGACCGGGCGCGACTATCCGGACAATTTCCGCCGTTTCGCGGCCCTGTCGCTCGCAGCCGCCGAAATCGCCGGCGACGGCGTCGTTTCCGGCTGGAAGCCCGATATCGTTCATGTTCACGACTGGCAGGCGGCGCTGACGCCGGTCTATATGCGCTTCGGCTCGGCCTGGAACGTGCCGACCGTGCTGACGATCCACAACATCGCCTTCCAGGGACAGTTCGGCCCTTCGGTGTTCGCCGAGCTCTCTCTGCCGCCCGAGGCGTTCTCGGTGCAACTCGTCGAATATTACGGCGATGTCGGGTTTCTGAAAGGCGGCCTGCAGACGGCGACGGCGATCACCACGGTCAGTCCTTCTTATGCGCACGAAATCCTGACGCCGGAATTCGGCATGGGGATGGAAGGGCTTCTGGCAAGCCGCGCGCTCGATCTGACCGGGATCGTCAACGGCATCGACGTCGACACCTGGAATCCCGAGACGGATCCGCACATTGTCCGCAACTACGGTCCGACGGCGATCAAGCAGCGAGCAGTCAACCGCAAGGCTCTGGAAGAGCGTTTCGGCCTGGATGATAGCCGCGGCCCGATCTTTTGCGTCATCAGCCGGCTCACTTGGCAGAAGGGCATGGACCTCCTGGCCGAAGTGGCCGACGATATCGTCACGCTCGGCGGCAAGCTTATCGTGCTCGGCTCAGGCGACAGCGCGCTCGAGGGGGCGCTCTTGGCGGCTGCCTCGCGCCATCGCGGCCGCATCGGCATGGTCACCGGCTATGACGAGCCGCTGTCGCACCTCATGCAGGCGGGCTCTGACGCGATCCTCATTCCCTCGCGCTTCGAGCCCTGCGGCCTGACGCAGCTCTACGGTCTGCGCTATGGTTGCGTGCCGATCGTCGCCCGCACCGGCGGCCTCACCGACACGGTGATCGACGCCAACGAGGCGGCGCTGTCGGCGAGAGTCGCAACCGGCTTCCAGTTCCGCCCGGTCACCGCCGACGGCCTGCGTCTTGCGATCCGGCGCGCGATGCATGCATACAACGAGCCGAAAGTGTGGGCGCGCCTGCAGCACCAGGGCATGAAGTCCGACGTTTCCTGGGCCAAGAGTGCGGAACGCTACGCTTCGCTCTACTCCGGTCTTCTCGCGAAAGGCTAAGACAGATGATAAAAACCGTCTCCACCAACCCCTATGGCGACCAGAAGCCCGGCACATCGGGCCTCAGGAAGAAGGTTCCGGTCTTCCAGCAGAAGAACTACGCCGAGAACTTCATCCAGTCGATTTTCGATTCGCTCGAAGGCTTCGCGGGAGAAACGCTGGTGATCGGCGGCGACGGCCGCTACTACAACCGCGAAGTCATCCAGAAGGCGATCAAGATGGCGGCGGCGAACGGCTTTGGGCGGGTGCTCGTCGGCCGCGGCGGCATCCTGTCGACGCCGGCCGCCTCGAATGTCATCCGCAAATACGAGGCCTTCGGCGGCATCGTGCTGTCGGCAAGCCACAATCCCGGCGGCCCGACCGAGGATTTCGGCATCAAGTACAATGTCGGCAATGGCGGTCCCGCACCAGAAAAGGTGACGGATGCGATCTTCGCCCGCACCAAGGTGATCGACAGCTACAGGATCGCCGACGGCGACGTCAATCTCGATGTCGAGGGGTCGCAGCAGGTCGAGGACATGACCGTTACGGTCATCGATCCGGTCGCCGACTATGCCGAGCTTATGGAGAGCCTGTTCGACTTCGCGGCGATCCGCAAGTTGATCTCCGGCGGCTTCCGCGTTGTCTTCGACGCGATGAGCGCCGTCACCGGACCCTATGCCAAGGAGATCATCGAGAAACGGCTGGGCGCACCGAAGGGCTCAGTGATGAACTTCATCCCCCTGCCCGACTTCGGCGGCCATCACCCGGACCCGAATCTCGTCCATGCCCGCGCGCTCTACGAGACAATGATGGCACCCGACGCGCCCGATTTCGGCGCCGCCTCCGACGGCGACGGCGACCGCAACCTGATCGTCGGCAAGGGCATTTTCGTCACCCCTTCCGACAGCCTTGCGATCCTGGCCGCCAATGCGCATCTGGCGCCGGGCTACGACAAGGGCCTTGCCGGCATCGCCCGCTCCATGCCGACGAGCGGTGCTGCCGACCGCGTCGCCGAAAAGCTCGGCATCGGCCTCTACGAGACGCCGACCGGCTGGAAATTCTTCGGCAACCTGCTCGACGAGGGCCTGGCGACGATCTGCGGCGAGGAAAGCGCCGGCACCGGGTCCAACCACGTGCGCGAAAAGGACGGGCTGTGGGCGGTGCTGCTGTGGCTCAACATCCTGGCGGTCCGCAAGGAAAGCGCGCTCGACATTGTCCGCCGGCACTGGTCGACCTATGGCCGCAACTATTACTCGCGCCACGACTACGAGGGCGTCGATTCCGACGCCGCAAACGGCCTGATCGCCGCGCTCCGCGACAAGCTCGCCGGCCTGCCGGGCACGAGCTTCGGCGCGCTGACGGTCGAGGCCGCCGATGATTTCTCCTATAACGACCCGGTCGACAAGTCGGAGAGCAAGAACCAGGGGATCCGCATCCTCTTCAAGGGCGGATCGCGCGTCGTCTTCCGGCTTTCCGGCACCGGCACCTCCGGCGCGACGCTGCGCGTTTATATCGAGCGCTTCGAGCCCGACCCGGCGCGCCACGACCTCGACACCCAGGAAGCGCTGGCCGACCTGATCGCCGTCGCCGACGAGATTGCCGAGATCAAGTCGCGCACCGGCCGTGAGGAGCCGAGCGTTATCACCTGAGGAACAGTGCGGCGAGGATCGCGACCCGCGGCCCTTCTCTCTACTGCCCTCAACCCCCTCTGCCCTGCCGGGCATCTCCCCCACAAGGGGGGAGATCGACTCGCGGCAAGCCCATCGCTCCCGCAGGAAAACCGGCAGCCCGAGTCCGGCGACGGGCACCGGCCGAGCCACATCCAATCTCCCCCTTGTGGGGGAGATGCCCGGCAGGGCAGAGGGGGTGGACGGAATACAGAATTCAGTTGTGAATCAAAAAGGACGTGCCGTCATGCCGACGACCGGAATTCCACCCCTCGGCGTGATGCACACGCCTGGCGGGACACGTTTTGCCGTCTGGTCGCACAATGCCGCCCGTATCGAGCTCTGCCTGTTCGACAAGCAGGGCGAAAAGGAATTGCGCCGTCTGCCGATGGCGCGCGATGGCGATGTGCACAGCATCACTCTTCCCGACGTGCCGCCTGGCAGTCGCTATGGCCTACGCGCCGAGGGCGTCTACTCACCCGATCACGGATTGTGGTTCGATCCATCGAAGCTGCTGGTCGATCCCTATGCTATTGAACTCGACCGCCCCTTTCTCCACGATCCGCGCCTGACCGTCTTCGGCGAGGAGACCGCCGACCTCGTGCCGAAAGCGATCGTGACCGACGTCAAGGCACTCAACCCGAAGCCGCCATTGTTCCAGCCTGGCGGGCTGATCTACGAGGTCGCGGTCAAGCCGTTCACTATCCTTCATCCGGAGATTTCGGAAAAGAAGCGCGGCACGCTGGCCGCCCTCGCCGAGCCGGTCGTCATCGAGCACCTGCACCGCCTCGGCGTCTCCGCCGTCGAACTGATGCCGATCGTCGCCTGGATTGACGAGCGGCACCTGCCGCCGCTCGGGCTTCACAACGGCTGGGGCTACAACCCGATCGCGCCGATGGCGCTCGATCCGCGCCTGGTTCCAGGCGGCATCAAGGAACTGCGCAAAACCGTCGAAGCCCTGCACAAGGCCGGCATCGGCGTCATCCTCGATCTCGTCTTCAATCATTCTGGCGAAAGCGACCGCTACGGCGCCACGCTTTCGATGCGCGGGCTCGACAATCTTACCTATTATCGCCATGTCATCGACCAGCCGGGAGAACTTATCAACGACACCGGCTGCGGCAATACCATCGCTTGCGACCACCCGATGGTTCAAAGGCTGATCCTCGATAGCCTGCGTCACTTCGTTCTTGCCGCCGGCGTCGACGGATTCCGCTTCGACCTTGCCTCGATCCTCGGCCGGGATATGAGCGGCTTTCATCGCGACGCAGCACTCTTCTCGGCAATCGCAGCCGATCCCCTGCTGTCGGACCGCGTACTCGTCGCCGAGCCCTGGGACACCGGTCCCGGCGGCTATCAGCTCGGCAATTTCCCTGAAGGCTTCCTCGAATGGAACGATCGGGCGCGCGACGATATCCGCCGCTATTGGCGCGGCGACCGACATGCTGTGGGCGCGCTCGCCACAGCGCTTGCCGGCTCCTCCGACACGTTTTCGCGCTGGGGCGAGACGAGAACACGCACCGTCAATTTCATTGCCGCCCATGACGGCTTCACGCTTTTCGACCTCGTCTCCTACGCGCGCAAGCACAACGAGGCGAATGGCGAAGGCAATCGCGACGGGCACAACGAGAACTACGCCTGGAACAACGGTGCCGAAGGCCCGACCGACGATCCGGAGGTCGTGACGGCCCGGCGGAGCGATGCCATGGCGCTCCTCGGCAGCCTCTTCGCCTCGCGCGGAACGATCATGCTGGCGGCAGGCGACGAAGGCGGCCGCAGCCAGCACGGCAACAACAACGCCTATGCGCAGGACAACGCGATCACCTGGCTCGACTGGGAAAAGCTCGACCAAAAACTCGTCGACCACACGGCCGCGCTCTCCGCCATGCGCCGCCGCTTCGGCATCTTCGCCGAGACGTCATTCTTCACCGGACAAGGCGACGTCGCCTGGCTTCGCCTCGACGGTCACCCGATGACGGTCGAGGATTGGGAACATCCGGCAACCGACAACCTGGCCATGGTTTTGGCGACCGAGGATCGGCAGCAGCAGCGCTCGACCCGGCTCGCCGTCGTCATCAACCGCAGCCATGCGCCCCACCCCTTCAGACCGCCCACCAGCCTCGTCGGCGAATGGCGCGATGCCCTCTCGGGTGCTAGGCTGCCGGCCTTCGCTCCGGCGCGCTCGGTCAGCTTCTTCGTCGAGGTTTTCTAAAGTTTTACCGCCACTTGCTAGAAATTGCCCGGCCGGCCTATAGATCGATAGGGGGGCCGCTGGTTCAGGACAAACAAATGCCGCAAGACATTTCACTTTCCGACGTCAAGAATCTGATCGGCAAAGAAATCGGCGTGTCCGACTGGATCACCGTTTCCCAAAAGACAATCGACAATTTTGCCGAAGCGACGGGCGACTTCCAGTTCATTCACACCGATCCCGAGCGCGCGGCCGCCGAGACGCCCTTCGGCGGCACGATCGCGCACGGCTTCCTGTCGCTCTCGCTGCTCTCGGCGATGAACTACAATTGCCTGCCGAAGATCCGCGAGCAGACGATGGGCATCAACTACGGCTTCGACAAGGTGCGCTTCATGGCGCCGGTCAAGAGCGGCGCGCGGGTGCGCGGCCGCTTCAGCATGGCAGACGCCCGCTTCCGCGGCGCCGGCATGCTGATGATCACCTATGACGCGACCGTGGAAATCGAGGGCGAGCGCAAGCCGGCGCTGACGGCGGTGTGGCAGACGATCATCCAGTTCGACCCGAAGGACCGGCCGGCGGATGTCTGACGAGCCAACTTTATGCGCCAATGACGAGGAACGCCGCAAGTTGCCCCTCTCCTCGGGTTTAACCCGGGGACTAGCCCTCTGCCCGTAGCGACGGGGAGACGGGACTGGCGCCGGCGCGGAACAGTCCTTCGCCCCGCCTGCGGGGAGAAGGTGGCGGCAGCCGGATGAGGGGCGAACATCGGAAAAAGAAAAAGCGGCAGATCGCTCCGCCGCTTCCGATGCTCTTTTCAATGCGCCGCGTCTTCAGCGCCTTCCGAAAGCAGGCCGAAGACGAAGGGGGCGAACGACCGCCAGCACTCGAGGCGGAACGTATCCTCCGCCGTGCGGAGGAGAACGATCTCGGCCTTGCCGAAGATGGTGCGCGAGCAGGCGCCGACCGGGAAGAGGCCGAGCGACAGGTCCTGCGGGCAACCGCTGTTGATGGCCACTTCCGCGCCTGGTCCGCTGACGATGACCGCCGTGTTGCGGTGCGACACGTCGACCGCGGAATGCAGGGTACCGCTCTGGGCGGCAGCGCCCATCAGGTCGGCGCCGTCCTCGTCGATCACCAGCCACTCGTCCGGACCGAGCCAGAGCGCGTGGCGCTTGGCCGTCGATGCCGAGGTCTTCGGCCGCGTCGGGAGCGTCACCCCGAGAGCGGCCGAGAGGGCCGGCACCGCGTCCTTGCCGGCGCGCAGGGATATCCGCGAGGCGGGTGCCGCCGGCGTGAGGATCGCCGCGTGCGAGCCGCCCCTGAGGCCGGCGAGCGGAGCTTTGCGAATTGCCTGGTCAGCCATGGAGGCGACCTCCTTCCTTGTCAAAGAACACCGTGTCGCTCACTTCGACCGCAATCGTCCGGTCGGCCATCGGCACGTAGAGCGTCTGGCCGAGGCGCGCCTGTCCGCCGGCGACGACGGCCAGCGCGATCGAGCGGCCGCAATTCGACGACCAGTAGGACGAGGTCACATGACCGAGCATGGTCATGGGTTTCGGCTCGTTCGGATCGGCGACGATCTGCGCGCCTTCCTCCAGCACCACCTTCGGATCCTTGGTGAGCAGGCCGACGAGCTGCTTGCGGCCATCCTTGACGAGATCGGGCCGCTTCAGGCCGCGAATACCGATGAAGTCCGGCTTCTTCTTCGACACCGCCCAGGAAACACCGGCGTCATGCGGCGTGAGGGTGCCGTCGGTGTCCTGGCCGACGATGATGTAGCCCTTCTCGGCGCGCAGAACGTGCATCGTCTCCGTCCCGTAGGCGCAGGCGCCCATCGGCTCGGCCCGGGCCCAGATCGCCTCCCAAACCGCCTGGCCGTAATCCGCCGGGACGTTGACCTCGAAGCCGAGCTCGCCGGTGAACGACATGCGGAAGAGCCTGGTCGGAACACCGCAGATCCGCCCTTCGGCGACGCTCATATGCGGGAAGGCTTCGTTCGAAAGATCGATGCCCTCGACGAGCGGCGCGATGATCTCGCGCGCCTTCGGTCCCTGCACGGCGATGACGGCCCATTGCTCCGTCGTCGAGGTCAGCCACACCTTGAGATGCGGGAACTCCGTCTGGAGATAGTCTTCCATGTGCTGCAGGACGCGCGGCGCGCCGCCGGTCGTCGTCGTCACGTGGAAGCGATCCTCGGCGAGCCGGCCCACCACGCCGTCGTCATAGACGAAGCCATCGTCGCGCAGCATGATGCCGTAGCGGCACCGGCCGGGCTTCAGGTTGTCCCACGCGTTGGTATACATCAGGTTCAGGAACTGGGCTGCATCGGGGCCGACGACCTCGATCTTGCCGAGCGTCGAGGCGTCGAAGACGCCGGCAACGTCGCGGACGGTCTTGCACTCGCGGGCGACGGCGTCATGCATGCTCTCACCGGCTTTCGGATAGAACCAGGCGCGCTTCCAGTTGCCGACATCCTCGAACTCGGCGCCCTGCGCCTCCTCCCAGGCATGCATCGGCGTCTTGCGGGCCGGATCGAACAGGCTGCCGCGCGAATGGTTTACGATCGCGCCGAAGGTAACCGGCGTATAGGGCTGGCGGAAGGTCGTCAGCCCCACCTCGGGGATCCCCTTGCCGAGCGCTTCCGCGGCGATCGCGAGCCCGTGCATGTTGGAGAGCTTGCCCTGGTCGGAGGCCATGCCGTTCGTGGTGAAGCGCTTGATATGCTCGACAGAGTGCATGCCCTCGCGCACGGCCAGGCGAATGTCCTTGGCGCAGACGTCGTGCTGGAAATCGATGAAGGCCTTGACCGTCGTATCGGGCCCCGCCCCTTCGGCCGCCCCGATCATGCCACCGGTCCATTCGAAGGCGTTCTGACCGGTGAGCGTTACCTGCGCACCACCTTCTGCGCCGGAGGCCCGCGCCGCCAGCTCGCCGGCGGCAAGCGCCTCGTCGATCGTCGCCTGGAGATCGTCGGTGCCGTTGCATGCGCCGATCGACAGGCAGTCCTGCGCATAAGTGCCCGGCAGGAAGCGCTCGGTCTCCGCATCAAACTTCACCTTGCCGCGCGACTGCGAGAAGAGGTGCACCGAGGGTGTCCAGCCGGCCGAGACGAGCAGCGCATCGACGGCGATCTTGCGTGCCCCGCTGCCGCCATTGCGGGCGACGGTGATCGAGGCGATCCGCAGCTTCCCCGTCGTGTTGACGACGGAGTGCCCCTTGAGCACCTCGATGCCGAGCTCTCTCGCCTTTTCCAGCACCGCTTCGCCCGGTTTTTCGCGGCAATCGACGAGGACCGGAACCGCGACGCCGGCCTTCTTGAGGTCGAAGGCGGCCTCGTAGGCGGAATCATGCGCGGTGTAAATGCCGACCTTCTTGCCGACGGCAACGCCGAAATGGTTGAGGAAGGTGCGGCCGGCCGAGGCCAGCAGGATGCCCGGCCGGTCATTGTTGGCGAACACCATGTGGCGCTCGATCGCGCCGTTGGCGAGGATCACCTTCTTGGCGCGCACCTGCCAGAGCCGCTCCCGCGGCAGCGCCTTGTCAGGCGAGGCGAGATGGTCGGTCACCCGCTCGACCAGTCCGACGAAATTGTGGTTGTAGTAACCGAAGGCCGTCGTGCGCGCCAGCACGGTGACGTTGTCCATGCCGCCAAGCGCCCTGCCGGTCTCCTGGGCCCAGTCGTAACCGGGTTTGCCGTCGATGGTCGTGCCGCTGTCATAACGTAGCGCGCCGCCTACATCCGGCTGCTCGTCGCAGAGGATCACCTTCGCCCCCGCCTTTGCCGCGGCGAGCGCGGCCGCGAGACCGGCAACGCCGGCGCCGACCACCAGCACGTCGCAATGGGCATAGCGGCTCGCATAATGATCCGGATCGGGCTCGGTCGGCGCCACGCCGAGGCCGGCTGCCCGGCGGATGAAGGGCTCGTAGAGCGCGTGCCACGCCGCCTTCGGCCACATGAAGGTCTTGTAGTAGAAGCCGGCGGCGAAGAAGGGCGACAGGAGATCGTTGAAGCCGCCGACGTCGAAGGCAAGAGACGGCCAGCGGTTCTGCGACGCGACCTTCATGCCGTCGAACACTTCCTGGACGGTGGCGCGCACGTTCGGCTGGCGGCGGGCCGCATCGCGCGAGACGTCGAGAAGCGCATTCGGCTCCTCGGCGCCGGCCGAAAGGATGCCGCGCGGGCGGTGATACTTGAACGAACGGCCGACGAGATGGATGTCGTTGGCGATCAGCGCCGAGGCGACCGTATCGCCCTCTAGCGCCGTCAGCGTGCGGCCGTCGAAGCTGAAGCGTGCGGTGCGGGCCGGCGTCAGGCGCCCCGCACCGGAAATGCGATTGACCCCGCTCATTGGGCTGCTCCTTCCAGGGCCTCGTAGGTTTCGACCGTCGCGCTCGTCTCGGGCGCCGCGTCGAGATTGGGCTTCGGCTCGCCGGCCTTGTAGGTCGTCAGGAACCGGTCGCTGACCGTATCGCGGGCGGCGTTGAAAAACCGGCCGCAGCCGTGGATGTGGCGCCATCTCTCGAAGATCACGCCCTTCGGGTTGTCGCGCAGGAAGAAATAGGCCTCGAATTCTTCGTCGCTGATCTCGGCGATGTTGGTCGGACGGGCGATGTGGGCATCACCGCCGTTGCGGAATTCGAGCTCCGAGCGCTCTTCCTCGCAATAGGGGCAGTAAATCAGAAGCATCTGGTAATTCCTCGCGTTAGAGCGCCGCGTCTTCCCCGGAAGGCGCAAAGGTCGCTCTATCCTTCAACTCTAGTGCGCAACGGCGGCGGCAGCCGCCTCGTCGATGAGCCGCCCGGTGCGGAAGCGCTCGAGCGTCAGCCCGGCGGCGAGCCGGTGCGGCTCCCCGCGTGCGATCAGATGGGCGAAGAGATTGGCCGAACCCGGCGTCGCTTTGAAGCCGCCCGTGCCCCAGCCGGCATTGAGGTAAAGCCCCGGCACCGGCGTCACCCCCTGAATCGGCGAGCGGTCCTGGGTCACGTCGACGATGCCGCCCCATTGCCGCATCATCTTGACGCGGCGGAACATCGGGAAGAGCTCGCAGATCGCGTCGAGCGTATGGGTGATGATCTGCAGGCCGCCGGTCTGCGAATAGGAATTGTACTGGTCGGTACCGGCGCCGATGACGAACTCGCCCTTGTCGGACTGCGAAATATAGGCATGCACCGAGTTCGACATCACCACGCAGGGGAAGATCGGCTTCAGCGGCTCGGAGACCAGCGCCTGCAGCGGCTGGCTCTGCAGCGGCACGCGCACATCCGCCATCTGCATCAGCACCGAACTGTGGCCGGCGGCGGAAATGCCGATCTTCTTCGCGCCGATGAAGCCGCGATTGGTGTCGACGCCGGTAACGCGGCCGGTTTCGTCGCGGCGGATGCCGGTCACTTCGCAATTCTGGATGATGTGCACGCCCCGGTCGGACGCTCCACGCGCATAGCCCCAGGCGACCGCATCGTGACGCGCCGTGCCTCCGCGGCGCTGCAGTGCCGCACCGTTGATCGGGTAGCGGGCGGTCTTGGCAATATCGAGCGGCGGACAATAGGCCTTTGCCTGTTCCGGCGTCAGCCACTCGTTGTCGATGCCGTAGAGCCGGTTGGCATTGATATGCCGCTTGAAGGACTGCTGGTCGTGGATGTTGTGCGACAGCATCATCACGCCGCGCGGCGAGTACATGACGTTATAGTTCAGGTCCTGCGACAGGTTCTCCCAGAGCTTCAACGAATGCTCGTAGATATCCATGCTCTCTTCATAGAGATAGTTGGACCGGATGATCGTCGTGTTGCGGCCGGTATTGCCGCCGCCGATCCATCCCTTTTCAAGCACGGCGACATTGGTGATGCCGTGCTCCTTGGCGAGATAATAGGCTGCCCCAAGGCCATGCCCCCCGCCGCCGATGATGATCACATCATAGTGCGGGCGTGGCTCCGGCGAGGCCCAGTGGGGGCCCCAGCCCTTGTGGCCGCGCAGTGCCTCACGCGCCACGGCGAAAACAGAATATTTGCGCATCCGCCTGCTACTCCATGAACCCCGAAAATACGTTCTGTCGGCGTTAGAAATCGCAAATCCGGTGACGGCGCAACGTTTCTTTTGCGACGCGATCCGGCGGACTTGGTCGGACTTGCGACATGGGCGACAAGCATTCGAGGCGTAAGCCCTCCTTCTGTCCCGCTGTGGCGCATTTTTGCCGGCAGCGATGCTCTCGCCGCTGGACTTTCGGCCCGTCATCTGGTATCCGCTCCTCTAATCGTAGAGCTTTCGGCTCGGCGAACGTAGACTTATTGCCTCCCAAACCTGATGGTGAGGCTGCCAACTCGAACAAAGGAACGGGATTCACGTGCAGGTACTTGTCCGCGATAACAATGTCGATCAGGCGCTTCGCGCACTCAAGAAGAAGATGCAGCGCGAAGGCATTTTCCGCGAAATGAAGATGCGTGACTTCTACGAAAAGCCGTCCCAGAAGCGTGCGCGCGAAAAGGCCGAGGCTGTCCGCCGCGTTCGCAAGCTGGCTCGCAAGCGCGCGCAGCGTGAAGGCCTCCTGGCCCGCTGATTGGTCGTTTTTTCGACGCTTTCCAATGTAAATCGTGGCGGGGGCGAGGCATCGCCGCCGCCATTTTGATATGGACACCCTGTCCGTCGGCAGTTTAGCGTGACTGCCGCATCAGTTGGCGACGGTCAGCCGCCCGGAAATAGGCCGGTCGGTTCATCCGAGGCGCTCATTGAGCCCCGGAGCCCCGCGCCTTCGCCGCTCTCCGTAAAGGAAAGCACTGGGACCTGTCGCTTGAGGGATCGACTTTGACACTTGCTGCCATGACTGCGGACGTCTCCGGTTTCACCTTTCAAGAGGCGCACCGCCGCCGCCAGCGCAATCCGAAGCTTGCTGCCATGCTGATACTCGGCTCGGCTCTGCTGCTTGCCGGATGCCAGACCGACAACGCCTCCGAATCGATGATCCGCGTCGAGCGGAAGCAGGGCTCGGAAGAAAACATCGCGTCGCTGTCGAGCGTCATCGCCTCCAATCCGAGCGACCCGGAAGCCTATAATGTGCGTGGTTCGGCCTATGGCCGCGCCGGCGAATTCCGCCGGGCGCTTGCCGATTTCGACCAGGCGATCAAGCTCAACCCGAGCTTCTACCAGGCCTATGCCAACCGCGGGCTCGTCCATCGCAACATGGGCGACCAGCAGGCGGCGCTTGCCGACTACAATGCGGCGCTCCAGCTCAATCCGAATTACGACGTCGCCTATATCGGCCGCGGCAATCTCTATCGCCAGGCCAACCAGTTGGACCCTGCCCTCAACGATTTCAGCAAGGCGATCCAGCTCGACACCACCGATCCCCGCGCCTACCACAATCGCGGCCTGATCTATCAGGCGCGCAATGATCACGCCAAGGCGATCGAGGATTTCTCGACGGCGATCTCGCTGTCGCCGAGCTCGGCCGAGCCCTATAACGGCCGCGGCATTTCCTATGCGGCGCAAGGCGACGACGACAACGCCTTCTCGGATTTCAACACAGCCATCAACCTCAACGGCAAGCTCGCAGAATCCTGGGCAAACCAGGCGCTGATCTACGAGCGTCGCGGCGAGAAGGCCAAGGCGCAGAAGTCCTATTCGCACGCGCTGCAGCTCGATCCGAAATATGAGCCGGCCCGCGCCGGGCTGGAGCGCGTCAAGGCAATGTCCTGAGGTCGCTCCCTCGCTAATTTCAGACGCCCGTGGCGATGCCGCGGGCGTTTTCTTTGTGGAATGCCGATCTGGTAGCACCGGCAGATTGCGGAACCATCAGGGGTTCTATCCGTTTGACCAGAGCTTCCAAACGGAGATCTGAGCCATGATCAGACACATTGTCATCGCGGCGGCCGCCCTTGCGGCCCTTTCAGGAACGGCGCCCGCCCAGAACTATATGGCGCTCGGTCGCCTGACCTGCGGCTCCGAGGGCGGCACGGGGCTCATCGTCACCTCCACTAAAAACCTGATGTGCACCTTCAAGCCTGCGGATGGATCGCCAGGAGCCGTCTATGCCGGCAGGATCACCAAGATCGGCATCGACATTGGCTCGACCGGCAAGACCGTCATGGTCTGGGACGTGCTGGCGAAGACCGGCACGCCTTTCACCGAGTATGCGCTGGCCGGCGAATATACCGGTCTCGGTGCCGATGCGAGCTTCGCCGTCGGCGGCGGCGCAAAGGTTATCGCCGGCGGCACCAACAAGGCCTTCATGCTGCAGCCGATCAATGTCCAGGTCCAGGAGGGCCTGAACGTCGCGCTTGGCATTGATCATCTGATTTTGGCGCCGGCGGGCTGACCGAACACTCAGATACTGCTGGGGGCCCGTCGCGGGCCCCCAGCAGGTTCACGCCTCCCGCAGCCCCCTCGACTGAAACCCCGCCGACTTGCGCGCGACGGCAAGGCGCGCCACTGTGCTGCTGATCGCCGGGCGAAACCGGCGCGACAGTACGACGGGATAGAGGATGAAGGACCAGGCAATCCGCGACATCGTTCTATGGATGTCGGACGAGGCAATTCGCGGGCTCAAGGAACAGGACCTTCTTGCGGGCTTCTGCGACCGTTGCCATGCTGCCGGCGTTCACGTCGACCGCGCGCTCGGGCTGATCGACACGCTCCACCCGGAATTCGAGGGCCGCGCCTTCCAGTGGAACAGAGAAAGCGATGAAGTGCCGGACGTTCTGCACTACGGCTCGACGACCAGCGGCGAGGCACTGGCGAACTGGCAGCGCTCTCTCTTCTTCCACATGCTCCAGGCAGACGAAACAGAACGCCGCATTCGCCTTGCGCAGGAGCGAGACATCCCCTTCACCACCCTCGACACGCTCAAGTCCGAGGGACACACCGACTGTGTCGGCTTCATCCACCGCTTCACCGACCGCGGCCGGGTAGGCCAGATGGATTGCTTTTACTCCCACTGGGCGACGAAGAGACGTGCAGGCTTCAGCGACGAGGACCTTGACGTGCTCCGGACGCTGGTGCCGACGCTTGCGCTCGCCGTGAAGGCGGCCTCCTGCGTCCGCATCATCGGCACGCTCGCAGACGTCTATCTCGGCCAGGACGCCGGGCGGCGCGTGGTCGAGGGCAGCATCGAACGGGGGGCGGCCGAGCGCATCGAGGCGGTCATGTGGTTCTCGGACCTGCGCAACTACACGCGCATCGCCGAGAGCATTGCGCCGGAGGAGGTCATTCCCTTCCTCAACGACTATTCCGGTACGGTGATCACGGCAATCGAGGAGCATGGCGGCAGCGTACTGAAACTGATCGGCGACGGCGTCCTCGCGATTTTCAACGGCCGCCAGCCGGCCGATGCCTGCAATGCGGCGATCGCCGCCGAGCGGCAACTGCGCGTCATGCTCGCCGAGCTGAACGAGCAACGGCTCGGGGAAGGAAAGCCGACCACCGACGTGTATCTCGGCCTGCATATCGGCGAGGTCTTCTACGGAAACATCGGCAGCCGGAACAGGCTCGACTTCACCGTGGTCGGCCCGGCCGTCAACGAGGTGAGCCGCATTGTTTCGATGTGTCGCTCGGTGGAACGGCACCTCATCATGTCTTCGGAGTTCATCGAGGCCTCTCCGGCCGCCCATCGCGCCAACGCCGTTTCGCTCGGCCGCTTCGCGCTTCGCGGCGTCGCAAGAGCGAAGGAACTGTTCACCTGGGATCCGGAGATCGCCGGCGCGCCAGAGCCGGACTGACCATTTCGAGCCGGAGCATCGCCCTTGCCTACAAGTGGCAAGGCTTCGGCACTTGCTGCGGAAAGCGTTTAAATCCTGGAGATCGAAGGTTTTTTGGAAGACCTGCAGCTCGTGACGGCGACACGGCGCCGCCTGCACCCTTGCCTGCTCCGAGAGGTAGAAATCCACGCGTCGGCGGGGCTTGTGCCGGCTTCAGCGGGGGTTGCGCGGGGAGGCGAACGCAAAAAGGCCCGCGCTTGGCGGGCCGTTTTGAGGACTATTTGGTTGCGGGGGCCTGAAGCCACGGAGACTTGTAAATTTCCAAGCCTCGGGGTGGCTTTACGGCGAGAATTTCTGCTTCGCCCCCAGGAGCAGCCGCCGTTGCATCGCCGCGCTCACGACCGCTGTCGACCCTGGTGAGACCTACAGAGCAGCATCGAGCCTTTATTGTCCTTGATCGGCCTGTTCGGGAACAGCGGCTTTGTATGGAGAAACCCGCCGTCACCTGCCGTTGCCCAGATTTGCCCCACTCAGGAACGCCATCCGGGATGGCTCATGTTCCCATAGCGGGATGAGGGAAGCACTTTACCCTTTGGCTGTCGCCAGATTGGTGCTGAGCTCGAAAGCGAGTCCCGATCCATCGCTGTATGGCTGCAGCGCGGACGCACTCTCGCTCACGATCTCGTCCACGATGCGCTTGCGTTCCTGATTGCCCATCTCCTTGGCTAGAGAACTCATCCCAACCAGCGCCATCGTATTCAATCGCAGGAAGGGTGCACCTTCTTCGAAACGGATGGTGCGCGAAACGATCCTTGATCGGACCTCATGGAAACCTGCGTCTCGCAGCAGCGCCTCAAGCGGGGCAGCATCCCCTAGGCTGTACCGCTGATCGACGATGGCGCCCAGGTGGCGCTCCGCGACGCGGCGCAGCTCCCGAAAGAACGGGATTTCATCGTCTGGGCGCCACGTGGCCAGCGCCAGCCTGCCACCCTTTGCCAGCGCGCCACGCATCTGCGCTGCCGCCGCCGGCTTGTCAGGAAAAAACTGCAGTCCTTGCTGGCAGACGAGCACGTCGAACTGCTCTCCGTCGCGAAGAGGCAGTGCGCTGGCATTGCCTTCGCGCCAGTCTATGGCTGGTTCCACAGCGCGCGCCACGGCAAGCATATCCGGACTGATGTCGATGCCGACGACATATGCGGCGTGACCGAGTCGCTCTCTTGCAACGCGCGCCGCTACTCCTGTTCCGCAAGCGATATCGAGGACACGGTCGCCTGGAGATAGTGCCAGCTCTTCGAGAGTCATTTCGGCCCATGGGCGGAAAAGAGGACCGACTAGCCACCGCTCGTACATCTCCGGGAAACTTGCCTGGTTCATTGCGTAGCTGGGTAGCGTCATGATTATCCTCCACGAAGTTGCCACCGGTCATTATTGGAGACAGGGCCAACGTCCGTTCCATCAGCATGCTGGTCATTCTGGCACCGAAGCTCGTATGGCGACAATCCACCCGACGCCGACGGATCGAACCGGAAAGATCGACCCCTTGCGGTCGTTGGCGAAAAGCACCACGAATGGCTCGATTGAGCCAGAAGCGGTCATTCCTCTGTTGGTGGCGACGTTTGAGAACTGACTCAGAATAGGCGACCGACAAATCGCTCAGTCTCCCATGTCCTGAGAAAAGTGACCTCCCGTGCTATCCAACCGACACTGTTGCTCCCCCACTCTCGTGCGCGGCTCGCGTACTCACCCATCAGCCAAAAGTGGCGGACGATCACAAACCGAATAGCTGCTTCGAAGTCGTCAGGAGTTATTGGTCGGATTGACTGATATCCGTCAACGAAGGCAGCCCACATAGCAGTCAACGACCGGCCGAAAGAGACTTGTGCCCACAAAAAAACGGCCAAGTCGTACGCAAGGTATCCCGGACCTCCGTCATCGAAATCGAAAAACACGGCTTCTCCAGCCCCATTGATACGCGAATTGAAGCCGTGGCAGTCCCCGTGGCAATACGTCCATGTTAGGTTTCTGAACGCCTTGATAGCCGCCGCAGTCCGCTCGGCGATCTGTCCAAGGTCGCTGAGGACAAGTGCATCTTCCACAATTCCGCTATCGCGGATTCGGGCAAGAGGCCGATGCAGCAAATGTTCCAGATCAAGCTGGTACAGCGCACCGTCAGCCGGAAATGTCTCGGCCGCGTTATGCAGTAGAGCAAGGGTCTTTCCGTTGGCCCAAGCATCACCGGTGCCAGTTGCAAGCGGTTCTCGGCCATCGATCGCCTGAAAAAGCACACCATCGCGTGCACCCTCTGGTGCGTGCCCTTGAAGGAAGAACGTGCCATCGCGTGTCGGAATGGGCGCGGCGACCGGAACTCCCAATTTAGAGAGGTGGGTCAAAAATGCAGTTTCGCTCCTGACGTTGGCTGGCCCACGCGCGCGATGGTGAGAAAGCCGAAACACATAACGCTCGCTGCTCGTCACGCTGGCCAGGTAAACGTCATTCAAGCCGCGTTGAAGCAACTGGCAAGAAACCGGCGCTCCCAACGCGTAGTGCTTATCGATAAAGCGTTCGATCGCCTCAGTCTGAGAGGTCGAATATAGCGGATCAAAGTCATACATGGCCGGTGTTCCGTAGGTGCCGTAAAAGCAATCAGCTTTGCAAACTACGGAGTTCCACAACGACCGCAATGCCCGCTGTTGGCGCACCACGGCCGTCGCAGCCGAGTTGATCGGGCGACCGCGTTCAACCACTGCAATCACTCGCGGAAACACCGGAACTCCGGTCCTGGCCCCGAACCAACCATCCTGCACATTTCGGCAAACGGTGATTATAGGCCGCAGGAGGATGCTCGCCTGCGCACGAACTGCCCGCTTTGCCGCACGTATTCCTGACGACCTGGGAGGGGCTTCAGAGTCGTTTCACGTCGCTTCGACCGTATCGGCAATGTAGCCACCCGTCTGCCGCTTCCATAGCCGCGCGTAGAGCCCGTCTCGTTCGAGCAGCGCCGACGGTGTTCCTTGCTCGACGATGCGGCCTTTATCGAGCACGACGATCCGGTCCATGCTGGCGATGGTGGAGAGGCGATGCGCGATAGCAATTACCGTCTTTCCCGCCATCAATAGGGCGAGCTTGTCCTGCACCGCAGCCTCGGCTTCGCTATCTAGTGCTGACGTCGCCTCGTCGAGCACAAGGATCGGCGCGTCCTTGAGCAGGACTCGTGCGATAGCGACGCGCTGGCGCTGGCCCCCGGACAGCTTTACGCCGCGGTCGCCGACGAAGGCGTCATAACCGGTGCGGCCTTCGCTGTCCTTGAGATTGGCGATGAAGCCGTCCGCCTCAGCTAGCCTCGCGGCATGTTCCACCTCTTCCCGCGAGGCACTTGGCCGGCCGTAGCGGATATTGTCGCCTACCGAGCGATGCAGCAGCGATACGTCCTGGGTGACCACGCCGATGCTCTGACGCAGGCTCGCCTGCGTGACGTTGCGTATATCCTGCCCGTCTATGTAAATGGCGCCGCCCTTCAGATCGAAGAAGCGGAGGAGCAGGCTGACCAGGGTCGACTTGCCGGCGCCGGAGAGGCCGACCAGCCCCACCTTCTCGCCGGCACGCACAGTGAGCGACAGGCCTTCGATCACCCCTTGTCCCTGCCGGTATTCAAACTGCACGTTCCTGAACTCGACCTGGCCGGCCCTCACGGTGAGCGAGCTGGCGTTCGGCGCGTCGATGATCGTCGGAGGCGTGGTCACGACGGGCATGGCGTCGCGGATCGTTCCCACCGCCTGAAAAATCTGCTGCCCCATCTGCAGGAAGGCACGGGAGTTCGCGTTGAGCCGCAGCACGATAGCAACCGAGGCGACGAACTGGCCGATGGTGACGAAGCCGCCCACAAGTCCCCAGAAGCCTACGGCGGAATTGGCGAGTATGAGGACGGTATTGAGCAGGATGACGCTCGTGTCGGTGGTCAGGTGGATGCGCCTTTCGCGCTGCTGGCTCTCGATAGCGTTCGCCATGATCTTGCGCATCGTCCCCGCTTCACTGTCCTCCGCCGCGAACAGCTTCACCATCTGGATGTTGCTGTAGAGGTCGGTCATGGCGCCGACGACAAGGCTGCGGGCGCGGGCGGTCTTGCGCGAACGCTCGGAAAAATGCGGCACGGCTACCGACGCAAGCGCGATGTTGGCCGCGATCCAGACGAAGACGGGGAGCGCCAGCGGCCAGGAGAGCGCGCTGAGCAGAACGAGCGAGCCGACAAACTGCACGAGGAAGAGCGGTCCTTGGTAGAAGGCCACGACGATCTGCTGCTGCACGGCAGACGCGACCTGGGAAATGCGCGCAGCCACCTGGCCGGCGAAGAGATCGTGGAAGAAGGCGAGGTCTTGGCGCTCCACCGCCTTGTGGCCTTGCCATTGCATCGCGGCCGGCATGCAGACTGCCACGGCCTGCGAGTTCAGCGTGTTGCCGAGGAAGATCAGCAGCGGCAGCACCGGGAAAACCAGCACGCCGAGAACGGCCAGCGTAGGCCAATTCTCTTGGAGGAAAGCGGCCGCGCCCTTGGCGGTCACCCCGTCCACGACAAAGGAAATGCCCCAGATCGTCGCGAGATTGATGCCTTCGATAGCGATCATCAGCATGGCGACGGCCGCGAGCGCGCCGCGGAACATCGAGGCGAAATGCATGAGAAGCGCGAACGGCCCCCGTGAGGGCAGCGGCGTGTAAGGAATGTCAAGCGGACGAATGAGCGTCTCGAACGGGCGATAGATGAGATCCGAAAACGACATGGCGGCTCCGGCTAAGGACGAGAAGGGGGCAAAGGGACTCATTGCGACTAGAGCACGGATCCTACCTGCCGCGCCGATCCGGACAGAATGCGAACGAAGCGGCCGCATTGCAACTCCTGATGACAGGAGATCTAAGCTTTTCATCTGATGGCTGTCTGCTATAGCCTGTGCCGACCGGGAGTGGACAGGCGGTCGAAAATATTTGCCGACGGACGGAGGGAGGTAATGACTAGAAATCGCCGTGCCAGTTTGAATGAGATACGCGCATTCCACGCGAGGATGATGGCGGTTGCCAGCAACTCGGCAGACGAACGGCTTGAGCGGATATTTGAGCTTGTCCCGCGCGAGGCCTTCCTGGGTTCCGGGCCGTGGCAGATCAAAGTCAATCGACGCTACATAGAGACGCCCAGCGTCGATCCCTGCTACGTCTACCAGAATGTCCTTGTCGCACTGGATGTCACGAAAGGCATCAACAATGGCGAACCGTTCCTCCATGCAGCCTTGATCGGCGCGGCGGCCCCCAAGCCTGGTGAGATGGTCATCCATGTCGGCGCGGGAACGGGCTACTATACCGCGCTGCTGGCGATGCTGGTGCTGCCAAACGGGTATGTTCAAGCTTTTGAGATTGATCGACGGCTGGCCGACCGTGCGCGGGAAAACCTCGAGCCGTTTGAGGGCGTTGCGGTCACCAATGATGATGCGACCGCTCTGCCCATGCAGAGCGCCAACCTCGTCTATGTGAGTGCCGGCGTCGTCGCGCTTCCAGCGCACTGGCTGGAAGCACTGCTCCCCGGCGGCCGCATAATCTTTCCTTGGCAGGCAAACAGGAGGACCGGTCTCGCAGTGCTGATCACACGAACAGCCGCAGGCTACGAAGCGAGGCCACTGATGCCAGCTTGGTTCATTCCCTGCGTCGGTGCATCAGATGGTGCCAAATGCAGCAAGTTGCCAAGTTCGGCCGATGCATGGTCGACACGCTCGGTCTGGCTGACACGGGATCGCTCGCCAGACGAGACGGCCGTTGCAATCTACAAAGACCTTTGGTTTTCAACCGCCGACGCAAGACCGCCCAGGTCGAGCTGATATGGGTTCGCGACCTTTGATGCCGATCAATCCTTTCAGCGACTCGGCCGCGGCAGCTTTCGTCACCAGCGGACTCAACGCCGCTAACCGGCACCAGACGCCGGCTAGTCACGCCTTCGACCCGTTGCGGACATACGCCGGGAGCGCATTGAAAATCCGGTAATGAGTGCAATGCGGTCTTTAACGCGCCCAGCGAAAGGGTCCCTGCAGCAGATAGTCGTCCCACGCGGCCATTGAATATTAGCATGAGCAGCGACGACAACGCTGACCCAGCAGACCGAGTTCGCGAGCGGTCGCGAACTTAATTGCATCGAAGTCCGCGGGCGCCAGCGTTCTACCCTTCATGGCCGAAGGGGAGAACGCGCGGTCGATGGGTTTGACGAGTGGCGGGTCAAAGATGCGCCTTCAAGCCCGGCGTTCGGATGCGCTCGGACGCCACTTGATCAAGCGTCTCTCTGCCATGTCCAGGATGCTGTCGATGATCAGGACGAAGATCGCGAGGATAAAGATACCTGCAAAGACGCCCACTGCATCGAAATTGCCTTCGGCCTGTGCGATGAGGTAGCCGAGGCCGGCGGAAGAACCGAGATACTCGCCGATGATCGCCCCGACGACGGCAAAGCCGACCGATGTACGCAGGGAGGATAGGATCCAACTCGCTGCTGCCGGGAAGTAGACATGGCGGAGCAGGTCCGACCGCTTGGCCCCCAAAATGCGAGCGTTCGACAGCACCACCGGGTTCACTTCGCGGACGCCTTGCATGGCGTTGAAGAAGGTGACAAAAAACACGAGCGTCACGGCCAGCGCCACCTTGGACCACAGACCGAGGCCGAGCCAAAGCACGAAGATTGGCGCCAGTACGACGCGAGGGATCGCGTTCAAGCCCTTGATAAAAGGGTCCAGGATCCGCGCCGCCGAGCGGCTGAGGCCGAGCCAAACGCCTGCCGCCACGCCAAGTGCCGTTCCGACCAGATAGCCGAGCACGGTTTCCGTCAAGGTGATCGCCACATGGCTATAAAAGCTGGTGTCCATCACCCAGGAAACAACCTGGTTGAAGATGTCGACCGGCGCCGGGAAAAAGAAGACGTCGATAACGCCTGCCGTGACACCGAGCTGCCAGCCGCCGACAATTACCACCAGCAGCACGACCTGGATTAAGCGTTCAGTCATGGCGTTCATAGCTTTTCTCCACTTCGCCGCGCAGCGACGACCAGATGTTGCGATAAAGATCCATGAAGCGTGGATCGAGCTTGATTTCGGCGACGTCGCGCGGGCGTTCGAGATCGACGGGGAAGCTGTCGATCACCCGCGATCGCGGTCCGGCGGCAAGCACCACGACTCGATCACCGAGGGCAATTGCCTCCTCAAGGTCGTGTGTGATCATCACAACGGCGCGCCTTTCTTCCTGCCAAAGCCGCAACAGCTCGTTCTGCATCAGATGGCGGGTATGGATATCGAGCGCCGAGAAGGGCTCGTCCATCAGGATGACCTTGGGGCCAGTAATCAGCGCCTGGGCCATCTGCACGCGCTTGCGCTGACCGCCGGATAGCTGATGGGGATAGCGATGCTCGAACCCCTTCAGTCCGACTTTCGCCAACCATCTCATCGACTGCTCGCGACGTTCGGCAGCGCCGACACCCTTGAACATGGGACCGAGTTCCACGTTCTCGATCGCGGTCTTCCACGGTAGCAATGCGTCCTGCTGGAAGAGATAACCGATGTCGTTCTGGATCGCACGCACCGGCTGACCATCGATCGATACGGTGCCACTCGCAGGTTTCAGCAGGCCGGCAGTCGCATTCAGTATTGTGCTCTTGCCGCAGCCCGTAGGGCCTACGATGGCGAGGAACTCGCCATCGGCAACACTCAGGTTCACATCTTGCACGGCCACGTAGGCGCCGAATGCCATGGTGACCGAGTCGAGGGAAACCATCGACTTTGCTTGATGAGGGTTGTCCGTCGGGGGTGCGGTTTTAACTACGGCCAATGCCATGACCTCCTCCTGTCAGTTGGCAGCGACGGTCGGGACCTTGCCGACGAACTCGTTCGTGTAGGTTTTCGTAAGGTCGATTTCAGCCGCGGCGACTTTTTCGTTGAAGCTCTTCAGGACGGCGAGCGGAGTCTTGATATCTTCCTCGTCGATGCGCCCGTCCCTTGAAAAGATCGCCTTCGCGTTCTCGACCGCCTTGATGTAGGTGTCACGATCGCCGGAGATGAACTCCTTCGGAAGCTTGTCGACGATCTCTTCCGCGGAGTGGCTATTCATCCACTCGAGCGCTTTGACCGTCGCATTCGTGACCTTCTGGATGGTTTCCGGATTTTCCTCGATATAGCTCTGTGTGGCATAGAGGACGGAGGTGGGGTAAATCCCGCCATAGATCGCCTTGGCACCGTCGTCGCTGCGCCCGTCGATCAGGATCTTCCCAACACCCTTGGCTTCGATGAAGGTTGCCGCCGGGTCGTAGTTGACGAGCAGGTCGACCTTGCCCTGTTCGAGCGCTGCAACGGCGGCAGATCCGGAGCCAACGCCGATCAGCGAGACGTCGTCGGCGGACAAGCCGTTGCGCTGCAGATAATAGCGGACGAAGAAATCGGAAGACGAGCCTGGCGAGGTGATCCCGATTTTCGCCCCTTTGATCGTTTCAGGCTTTGCCGGGTCGAATGTGCTTTCCTTCCCGCCTGCCAGCACCAGGCCGGAATTGCGAGCGAGTTGCACGAAGGCCACGACGGCCTTGTTCTGAGACTGCATCTGGATGGTGTGGTCGTAGAAGCCGACGGCGATATCCGTCGAGCCGGCAACGAGCGCCTGGAGAGTCTTCGAGCCGCCCGACGCGAAGTTCTCTACCGTCACCTCCAGGCCTTCCTTCTCATAAAGGCCGAGCCCTTGGGCGACCGGAAAGGGAAGATTATTAAGATTATAAGAACCGACGCTGATGCGGACCGGATCCGCCAACGCGGGACCGGTAAAGGCGACGGTTGCCGCGAGGGCGAGCATGAGCTTGTGCATGATATTCTCCTCCTGTTGATGGCGCCCTCCCGGCGGCCACGATCATTATGCCGCGCAACCCAGTTGCGTGACAGGTTTTGCGAAGACATGTCCTTCGAACAGCCGGCGGGCGGTGCGAAGGATGCCGGCAACGACCTTGCCGTCCCTTCCATAGAGCTTGACGTCCAGGTGGCCGCTCGGGTGCTCAATCGAAAGCACCACCGGCGGTTTGCGCGTGCCGACGAGAAGGGAAGCTACGGTGCCTTCATTGATGCAGGCGGTGGCAATCCCCACGGCCCCGGTCGTCGCCAGCGAAGGGTGACATTGATGCGGCATGAAATAGCGCACGTTGACGTCCCCTCCTGACTTTGCCCTGGAAATGAGCACGGGCTTCGGAGTCACCTGGTTGCGCACGTCGCCAAGGCCCATCCGTTCTCCGGCAGCGATGCGCAGCTTTTCCAGCCGTCCTTGCAGTTCCTTATCAGCATTGAGTTCAGCCGTTGACTCGAAGCCTGTTGCGCCGATCGAGTGTGCCTCGACCAACACCATCGGCATGGCGCAATCGATGCATGTGACAGCCACACCGTCGATCCAATCGATAGGCTTGCCGGTTGGGAAGAGCTGTCCGGTACGCGCGCCGGCTGCGTCCATGAAGGTCAGCGCGATCGGCGCTGCGCTGCCCGGTACACCGTCGATCGCCGCTTCGCCGAGATATGAGACGTTGCCATTCGGCGTCGGAACGTCGGCTTCGATCATCTTGCCAGTGTTGACGTTATGGATTCGGACGAGCGTCGTTTCGCCTCGGACCGGAACCAGACCCGCCTCGATGGCGAAAGGGCCGACCGCAGCAAGCATGTTGCCGCAGTTCGGAGAGGTGTCGACCATCTGTTGGTCGACCCGCACCTGGGCAAAGAGGTAATCCACGTCAGCACCAGCGATGGTGGCAGGTCCGACGATGGCCACCTTGCTCGTGACCGGGTTGCCGCCGCCGATGCCATCGATCTGCAGCGGGTGACCCGAGCCCATGACGGACAGCAGGATCTTGTCCCGCTCGCTGGGCTCCGCAGGAAGATCGGCTGCCAGGAAGAACGGACCTTTCGAGGTGCCGCCTCTCATCAGCACGCAAGGGATCGCCAAGAGGTCGTTCATCGCTTGTGCTTCCATTGGAATTATGTCATCGCCGTATCAATCGGCCTGTTTGATCCAATTATCGGAAGTACGGTTGATTTGTGAAATGCTAAGAATCGGGAAATTGATGCAAGATGAGCATTAATTGCGAGATCCTTGATCTTCGGGCGTTCTTGAGCGTGGTCGAGCTGGAGAGCTTTCATCGTGCTGCCGATGCGTTGCACCTGTCGCAGCCCGCCCTGAGCCGCCGGATTCAAAAACTCGAGCAGGCGATTGGAGCGCCCCTACTGGAGCGAACGACCAGGCATGTGTCGGCGACGGCGCTCGGAACAGAACTCATTCCGCTTGTGCGGCGCATGTTGGAGGAATTCGACGGTTCCTTGTTCGCCGTACGCGACGTTGGCGCCAATCGAGGCGGATTGGTAACGATCGCATGCCTCCCTACCGCAGCATTCTACTTCCTACCGACCGTCATTCGCGAGTTCAACGAGAAGTATCCCAACATTCGCTTTCGTATCCTCGACCTGCCCGCGACCGACGGCCTCCAAGCTGTGGCACGCGGTGAGGTGGAGTTCGGCATAAATATCATGGGCACGTCGGACCCGGACTTGATCTTCGACCGGCTGGTGGAAGACCCTTTCGTGCTGGCAGCGCGCAGAGATCATCCCCTCGCCGCCAAGGCCGCGGTCGGCTGGGCAGAGCTCGAGCCCTACCACCTGATAACCGTTCATCGATCAAGCGGCAACCGAACCTTGCTCGACGCGGCCCTGGCAAAATCGAATATCAAGCTACGTTGGTTCTACGAGGTGACCCATCTGTCCACTTCCCTCGGTCTGGTGGAGGCGGGCCTCGGAATCTCGGTCCTGCCGCGCATGGCGACCCCGCAGGATGACCATCCGTTCTTGATCACGCGCCCGATTGGCGATCCCGAGATATCGCGTACCATCGGCGTGGTCCGCCGCCGGGGCGGCACCTTGTCGCCGGCAGCGGAGAGATTTCTCAAGATGCTGATGGGCGCATGGGGAAGTGCTTGAAGGGACCTTCATGAGGATGGCTCGACAAACCCTGTTAGCGTGTCTGGGCTCACCGAAGTGCCTTGGGTCTGGCCGCATTCGCCGAGGCTGCCCGCGGCCGGCTGTCTCGAGGTTTGCGGGTTCGAGGTCTGCCTGGTGCTATCGAGGCCTGCCTGGTGCTATTAAGCCGTTCGGCCGCACCGCGCCAAATGGCTGTTTTCCACCCTGCTGCGACGTAATATGAACCGGAACGATCGACCCATTGCTGCCGCTCGTATACACGCATCCGAATTTCCGGTTCCGGCCGAATTAAAGCCGTTCACCAGCAGACCCCACTCCCGCTTACTCTTTGCAAGGGGTCCGCTCAGGGAACCATCGAACGGAACAAATGCGCTTTGATCGATGATCTCTGATGCCTCCGCGAGCGTCTCCCCGACGTCCGATATCATTGAGGATTAATTCTGAAGATCGGTCGGTCCAACAGGACATCAGGGTTGGAGAATGACTGCAGGACCATCATCACCTCGGTTCTCGAGCGGGCGTTGCGAATCCCTTGTAGAACCTGGCTCGATCTGAACGGACGGCAAAGTTTGGCAAGTACCGGCAAAAAGCCTTCCTGGTGGTCCTGCGGCCAGGCCGTCGCCAGAAGAATGTCTACCGGTTCGTCGTCAGGTGCGTCAAAATCGATACCCTGCCGAAGGGTCATCAGTGTACCTTTGCGGGTGCGCGAAGCTTCGGCACGAGGGCATGAGGCAGGGCAAATCCTCCGCCAAAAGCGGTCGATCCCAACGCCTCACGCTCCACAAGAGGATCAAATATGGAGTCGGCCTCGAGACCAGTTCGCTCTGATATATCTGACGCGATCGCTTGAAGAGCGGATCGTCTGTCCTGGCAAGGAGCCTTGATTAACAGTTCCCGTTGCCAGTGGAACTCATGTGGACGCATCACAACCCCTGACTCGATCGCGGTGAAGAAGTCATTACGCGAACTTCCTGCGACGACCGGTCATATTCCGGACGGTATGTCCTGACAGGGATCTGGGGGTTTTCGAGCGAGAATCAAGGTCGCAATGCAGTCAACTCCGTTCACGTCTCGTCGTCCGCCGATCAATTTATCATCTGATTGAGCGTGCGACTGCCATGTCCGTCAAACGACTGCTTGCCACCGAATGCGCCAGAACCGGGACAAGCACGCGGCGAGCGGCGCGGTAGTTGAATGCCCGGACAGCACCAGCGGCGCCTGACGGATATCGCCGACCTCGATCAACAATCCGCTGAACTCCTTTGCAAGCACACGCCGTTCGCGTATGCTGAGGGCCTCCCCAAGGCTCGGCTGTTCACAACATCGGCTCTCGAAACCGGTAGTCAACATGAAGGACCAGCATGCTCGTACCGCGAACGAGTTCGCGCGGCGAGCCTATGAGCAAAGTGTGCTGTATCGCTTTACCGACCGCCTCTATCGAGCGCGTTCAGTGGATGACGTCTATCAGGCGTCTCTCGATGCAATCGTCGACGGACTGGGATGCGGCCGCGCCTCGATCCTGCGCTTCGACGCCAAAGGGGTCATGCGGTTCGTCGCGTGGCGGGACTTGTCTGAAGCCTATCGGCAGGCGGTCGACGGACATTCGCCGTGGCGCCAGGGCGATCAAAATGCACAGCCGATCTTCATCATCGACATCGTTACGGCCGACATACCGGCAGGACTGAAGACGACGATCCGGAAGGAAGGTATTGGTGCCCTCGCCTTCGTGCCGCTGGCGATCGACGACAAGGTCATTGGCAAGTTCATGGCCTATTTCGCAAGGCCTCACGACTTCACGACGGACGAACTCCAACTGTCACTGACGATTGCCCGGCAACTGGGTTTCAGCATCAGCCGCCATTTGGCTGACGAGAACGCCCGGCGATGGAGCGCCGTGGTGGAATCCTCGAATGATGCCATCTTCACCAGTGACCTGGGCGGCATCGTCACCAGTTGGAATACCGGCGCCGAACGGCTGCTCGGCTATACGCAAGCTGAGGTCCTGGGGACGCCGGCGGCGGTCCTCATCCCGGACGATAGCCTCGACGCTGCTGCGGGTCGCGGCAGCGGGCTGTTTTCCAGGCTCACTGGTCGACCCGTATTCTGAGGAAATGACCCGCAATCTTGTCAGCGATTACGGCATGGAACCATCCAGGGCCGAAGCTTTGCGCACCATAATGGAGGAGGCGTTCCCTGAAGCGACCGCGGAGGGATGGGAAGAGATGGAGCCAGAGATGCGCAATGATCCGAAGGATCGCCATGTCGTCGCGGCAGCCGTCGCGGTCGAAGCGACGATCATTGTCACCTCGAACATCCGCGACTTCGGCAACCTACCCGAGGGCATCATTGCCTTGACCCCTGACGAATTTCTCTCGAAGATCTTCGCGCGACATCCAAAGGAGGTACTTGAGGCCCTGACGATACAAGGGGCCGCCTACCGGCGACCAGAGCTGACCGCCGGCGATCAACCTGATAAAGTTCGGTTGAAGTTCTTTCGGTCGGAGGGTTGGCTCCGGCCGAGTTGTTTCCAACCCGCTGAGACCGAACGGCATTGTGGCGCCAGCAGTTACCCTCATAATACATTCATGCGATCTTAAAAGCACAGGCCGAGGCGCCCAGGTGAAATATCCGATCAGCTTCCCCAGCGCAGCGCCGCGGTGTCAACTGGTGCGTCCCACAAGGAAAGCTCTCGTTCGTCGAGGCGCGCAACGGTGATTGAGAGGCCCGCCATGTCCAGGGAGGTGACATAGGTTCCGACCAGCGAGCGGGCAACTGTGACGCCCAGGCGCGCAAACCGCGCGCGGGCGGAATTGTAGGCGAGATAGAGCTCCGATACCGGGGTGCCACCGAAGCCATTGATGAAGAGGAGCAACTGGTCGCTCCGGTCCGGCGCCAGATCGCTCAAGATCGCCTCGAGCATCGTTTCCACGATCTCGTCGCCGGTCGCGATTTTGACCCGTGCACGTCCCGGCTCTCCGTGAATTCCGACGCCCATCTCCATTTCGTCTTCGCTGAGCACGAAGGTCTTCCGCTCGGTGTCGGGTACTGTCACGCCGCTAAGCGCCACGCCCATCGTGCGGATGCGGCCGTTCAGGTCCTCGCCAAGCGCACTCAGTTCTTCGAGCCGCCAGCCGGCCTCCGCCGCCGCTCCAAGCAGCTTCTCGACCACGAGTGTTCCCGCAACACCTCTCCTGCCCTGGCTGCGCTTCGACCCGCTGGGATTTACGTCATCGCGCACGATCAGGGTGGCGATCCGGTGCTCGGCCGCCGCGAGCTCGGCGGCCATCTCGAAATTCATGACGTCGCCGTCATAATTCTTGACGATCAGCAGACACCCCTCGCCGCCGTCGGTTTCCCGGATCGCGGCAATGATCTGGTCCGGCGTCGGGGAGGTGAAGACATGTCCGGTGCAGGCCGCGTCCAGCATACCTTTGCCGACAAAACCGACGTGCATCGGCTCGTGTCCGGCGCCGCCGCCCGAAATGAGCGCGATCTTGTCCGGACGAAGACTGAGTCGGCGAACGAACCTCCTGTTCGCTCCGAAGGTCACCAGCCGTTCGTGGGCCGTAACGAATCCCGCGAGGCTTTCGGCCACCAGCGTCTCGGCTCGATTCATGAATTTCTTCATCGTGCCCCTCCCCACGACGCCGTGCTCTCCTGCCCCGCAAATCGCCGCAACGCTCCAACTTGGCACCGGGTGCTCGAACAGGGCCCTGACGGAGCAGCGATGTACTGAAACACATCACGACCCTCTAATCCATCGTTCCGACCAGTTTCGCCATGTTCCGGACGAGTTCCTCGATCGCTTCGTCGAAGAGGCGGTTCTTCTTTTCGTCGCCGAGATCGGGAACGATCAGCGAGAGCTGGCGCAGCTTTTCCGCGCTCCCGAAATCTGGCAGCTTGCCGGGGTGCGCGGATTGATAGGCCTGAAGGAAGCGCTCCTGCTCGCCCGGGCTGAAGTGACAGACACGGAAGATCGTCGCGAGATGACGCGCCGGCAGCGGGGTCGAATAGGCTGGACTCGTCACCTGTGTCACGAAGCTGCGATGCTTGCCGAGTGCCGCGGCGAGCCGCTGGCGGGTTCCCGATGGCCGATTGTCGATGATTTGCGCCAGGACCGTCTTGTAGGCGATGATCGCGTCTTCAACTGTCTCGCGCGACATTCATTTCATCTCCGCCGCGGCCCGGCCGTCCGAGCACATGCCGCCGATTATAGTTCTGATGTCCGCCAAGCGATTGGGCGCCACCGAGAAATGGCGAAGGCCCGCAGCCATGAGCGCCGGTATATGCCGCGGGTCGGAGGCCATCTCGCCGCAGATCCCGATTGGTTTTTTCATCGCCTCGGCAAACGCCACGCCCTGCGCGATTACCCTTAAGACCGCCGGCGTGGCGGCGTCGTAAAGTGCGGCGACACTTTGATCGTCCCTTGCCGCCGCCGCAAGATATTGCGCCAGATCGTTTGTCCCGAAAGAGAAGAAGTCCGACCGCGAAAAACGATCGAGCATCAGCCCCGCCACCGGGACCTCCACCATCATGCCGATCTCCGGCATGCGCGTTTGCACGCCCCTCCTGCCAAGCGCGGTCGATTCCTCTTCGAAGATCGCCCGCATAGCTTCGAGTTCATCCGGGACCGTCACCATCGGCAAGAGGACGCCGAGATTGCCATGTACGGCGGCCCGCAGCAGCGCGCGCGCCTGGGCGCGGGCCAGCTTCGGCCGCGCCAGGAGCAACCGGATGCCCCTGAGGCCCATGAAGGATTCACTCCTCCTCGCTCCGGGCAATGTCTTGTCGCCGCCGAGATCGAGCATGCGCACGATCGCCGGCGATTCGCCGGCCCAGTCCAATGCATGCCGATATATGTCGTAATGCTTTTCCTCATCGACGGCATCCGCGGGCGAAGTCACCAGAAATTCGGTCCGCATCAGACCGATGCCCGCGAAGGAGGCTGGATCAACGGCCCTGAGCTCGAGCGGATCGTTGATGATGGCGGACAGCCGGATCGCGACGCCGTCGGCGGTTTCGATCGCTCCGCCGGCGCGCGAGGCGGTCGGCCTTGCTGCAGGCTTCCTCGATTTCGCCTCGCGAACATGCTCATCGTCGGGCGCGATAACGGCTCGGCCGTCATTCCCATCGACAAGAACGCGCGCGCCGGGTGCGATTTCGAACCGTCCCGTCGCCACCAGCATGGGTACCGAACGGCTGCGAGCGAGCATTGCCACATGGCTGGAGACGCTGCCTTCGAAGAGGACGATGCCGCCGCCCGTGGTCCAGTCATGCGCGAGGAAGAGGCTGGGCTCGAGGTCCTTGCCGACGAAGACCGAACCGGGCGCAAAATCTTCCAGGGGGCGGCCCGTGAGCGCACTGAGGACGCGATTGCGGATGTCGACGATGTCGACCGCGCGGGCGCCGAGCTGCTCATCGGGCGCCGCCTCGATACCGGCGATATAGTCGTCGAGCGCGCCGAACCAGGCGAGTGCGGCGCCATCGCCGGCCAGCATCCGTTCCTCGGCCATTTCGACGAGAGCCGGATCGAGCAGCATCTCGATCTGGAAGTCGAGAATGCCGGCGCTCTCCTCGTCCGACCGATACGCCAGAGCCTCGAGCTCCGCAACGGCGGTGGTGACGGCCCGTCGCAGCTTGTCGCCTTCAGCGGCCACGGTGTCGCCGGGCGCGGGCGCCTCCGCCGTAAATTCGGCGGCGAGATGGACGGGCCCGACCCCCACACCCGGAGAGGCGGATATCCCGAAGATTTCAAGCGTTTCGGCCATGCTTCTTGTCTTCATCGAAGTCGCGCTCGACGAGCGCTTTAAGGGCATGGATCGCTTCGGCGGCGCGCAATCCTCGGGCTCGGATTTTCAGAATCGAACCCCTTCGAATCCTCGCCCCCATGATCTTGACAATGCTCTTGCCGTTCAGCCAAACGCTGCTGTCATTGACCTTGATCTCGACGGTGCACGGAAACGACTTCGCTAGCCGCGTGAAGATGACCGACGGGCGAGCATGCAGCCCGAAGCCGTGCGTCACCTCGATCTCCGCCTGGCAGTAACCCTGCGTCTCGACTGCCTCCGTCGCTTCTCGTCGCGGCCTGTTGTCCATCACGGTGACAGCTCCTCCGCGGTCGCCACGACGCGCGCGAGTGCCGCTCCGCCCGATGCTTCGGCCGCGGCCATCACCGCCCCCTCGACGAGTGGCGCGTCGCAGATGATCACTCTTCCCGAACGCGGCTCTCCGAGCATTTCTATCGCCATTTCGCTGTTCGTCTCCGCCCCGCCGAGATCGACGAAGACGGCGACCCCCGCATCCGACCAGGCCTTTTCGATCGCGGCGCGGATGCCGGCGGCGTGAGTGCCGAGCCCACCCTCCGCATTGCCGCCCGACCACGCGAGCGGCACGCAATCTCCGACCATCTGGCGCACCATATCGGCGGCACCCTCGGCGACGAGCGGCGAATGCGAGACGATGACGATGCCGACATTTGCGGATTTCGGGTTCATGCCGGACGTTGCTCCTCCAAAAAACGACAGATCGCGACCGTCAGCAGCGCGCAGCTCCTGGCCCCCGGATCGACATGTCCGACCGACCGGTCGCCGAGAAAGGCGGCGCGCCCGCGCATCGCCCTCATGCCGAAGGTCAGGCTTGCCGCCCGTTCCGCCTCTTCGGCGATGCCCGTCAGACCCGCGCGCCTTACCACTTCGGCATGCACCGGGTAAAGCACGTCGAGCAGCGTCTTGTCGCCGGGACTCGCCCGCCCGCGACGGGCAACGGCCTCAATGGCAAGCTCGAGCGCGCGTGCAAACTCGATCTGTCCGTCCGGACCGGCCAATTGACGGCCGGTCTCCATCAGCAGCGTTCCGTAGAGCGGACCGGCCGCACCGCCGACGCTCATGACGAGAGCCAGGCCAATCTCCTGGAGTGCGTTCGGCAAAGGCAGGTGCGCGAGCCGGTTTCGGTCGGCGTAGACCGCCTCCAGGCCGCGACGCATGTTGGTGCCATGGTCTCCGTCGCCGATCGCCCTGTCGAGTTCCGACAGATGATCGGCATTGGCGGCAATCACCTCGCGACAGGCTTCGATCAACCCGCCTATGAGCGCTGCATGTGCCACCACGACCAACACCCTTTTACCAACCTCGCTCGATCATACTCGCGATCGGCCGCCATCGTCAGAGCATGTGCTTAACGAAGCCCTGCTGCGACTTCGAAGACCGCCGCCACCGCGATGGCTCCCGGGTCTGGTACGCCGTCGAGATCCCCTTCGCCGATGTAAGAAGCGCGGCCGGCCTTCGCCTTCTTCATCGCCCGAGTTGCATCGGCGCCGGCGCGCGCCGCGGACGCCGCAGCGGCAAGGCCGCCCGCCCTAAGCGCGCGCAGCGCCGGATCCAGAGCATCCACCATCGTTCGGTCGCCGACGGCCGCCCCGCCGTAGAAGGTCATCCGTTCGAGTCCCGCCAAAAGCGCGCCTGCCATGTCATTCGTGTCCGAATAGGCCTTGGCCGCCGCCGTGAAGAAGATCGACAGCAGCACGCCGCTCGATCCGCCCATGCTGGTGCTGAGAATGCTGCCGATCGACGACAAAGTCGCTGCGATGTCCCTCAGCGGCAGCCTTTCGATCTGGGCAAGAACGCTGCGCGAACCCGTCGCCACAGTCGAGCCGGTATCGCCGTCACCGGCCCGGGCGTCGAGATGGTTGAGCTCCGCTTCGAGCGAGAGCAGATGATCGCAGATCGCCGCGATCAGCCGATCGGCGGCCGGATCGTGACTGGCCGCGACGGCCTCAGTCGCGGGCAAAGCAATTGCCGGCAGAACGGAGACATCATGCCGCTCGACGGCGGGTATCCAGGCATGTGGGCCGACGGGCGATTTCAATGCCGCCTCACGCTCGCCATCAAGCCGGATGAGCGAAAGCGAAAAGCCGTTCATGTTGAGCGCCGTCATCATCGGCGCGGGGCCTATCGTCAGTTTCACACGTGCTGCGAGTGACGTGGAAAGGACCGTGTGGGCGATCAATCCCATCTCGATCGGCGGCACGGCACCGAGATTGTTGATGAGAAGCGCATAGCCGCCGTCTCGCGGCAAAGCTCTGGAGAGCCGCTCGGACATGGTGGCAACAATGCTGCGCGCCTCCTGTAGGGCGATCCGTTCGGCGCCGGGTTCGCCGTGGATGCCGAGCCCCAGTTCCCCCTCGTTCGCCTCGAGCCGTTCCGCATGGGCCTGGCCAGGGATGGAGCAGGAGGAGAGCGACACGCCGAGCGAAACGATGTCGCGCGCGGCCGTGCGGGCGGCAGCGGCAACGGTCTCGAGATCCGCATCCTGCTCGGCCAAATGCCCCGCAAGCTTGTGGACGAAGAGCGTTCCGGCGACGCCGCGCGGCTGAGCGATATCCGGCAGCGCGATGTCGTCGGCAACGATCACCATCTCGACGCGAAAGCCTTCGACGCGCGCCTTTTCCGCCGCGAGTCCGAAATTGAGGCGATCGCCGGTATAGTTCTTGACGATCAGCAGGCACCCCTTCGGCCCGGTCACCGCGCGGATTGCGGTCAGCACCGCATCGACGCTCGGCGAGGCGAAGATCTCGCCGGAAACCGCCGCAGTCAACATGCCTTTTCCGACAAAGCCCGCATGCGACGGCTCATGGCCGGCCCCGCCGCCGGAAACGACCGCAACCTTCGCCTTGTCCCAGTCGCCGCGCAGGACGACTTTGATATCGGGATAGCTGTCGAGGCGCGCGAGGGTGCCAGGTGGCGCGGTCTGGAGCAGGCCGTCCAGCGCCTCGGTGACGATGTTTTCCTTGCGGTTGAAAAAGTGCTTCATCGTGCTCATCCAATTACCTTGTCGATTAATCCCCGCAGCATCAGCGCAGCCGCTCGCCGGCCGACCCGAAATAAAGGGGCTGTCTCAGCGAAAGGTTGATCCGGTCGCCTGGTTTGATGGAGAGATAAGGGTCAGCAAGCGTCACGAGCTTGTGGCCCTGCACCCGGATGTGCAGGTGGTTCTGATCGCCGAGGTGCTCGATCCAGTCCACTTCGGCGTTGCCCCGAGCATGTGTGGTGATCTCCAGATGTTCGGTCCGCGCACCGATCGTCAGCGCGCCGGAAGGTGGTGCGGCGCCGGGCAGGAGGTCTATGGGAAGCAGGTTTATATGCGGTTGGCCCAGGCGCGCGGCGACGTGCAGATTGGCCGGGTCCGTGTAGATCTCCCGCGGCGTGCCGATCTGCACGAGCCGGCCTTCCGAAAGGATGCCGATGCGGTCCGCCATCGTCATCGCTTCGACCTGATCATGGGTGACGTAAAGCAGCGTGGAACTCAATTCGCCCTGGATCCGCTTCAGCTCCAGCCGAAGCTCGGCGCGGAGTTTGGCGTCAAGCGACGACAGCGGCTCGTCCATCAGATAGATCGCCGGACGGCGCACGAGCGCGCGGCCGATCGCGACGCGCTGCATCTCGCCGCCCGAAAGCCGGGTCGAGCGATTTTCGAGCTTGTGATCGATCCGAACCATGCGCGCGACATCGCGCACACGCCGGTCGATCTCCTCGGCACCCAGCTGGCGCGCCGGAGAGCGCAGCGGAAAGGCAAGATTGTCGTAGACGCTTAAGTGCGGATAGAGCGAATATTGCTGGAAGACAAAGGCGACGTCCCGCTCGGCCGGCGATTGCCCGCCAACATCGCGGCCGGCAATCGTCACCCGCCCCTTGTCCGGTCTTTCAAGGCCGGCGATCAGGCGCAGCGCCGTGGTCTTGCCGGCCCCCGTCGGCCCGAGGAGGACGACGAACTCCCCGTCCCTGATCGTGAGCGAAAGATCGTCGACCGCCGCCGTGTCGCCGAACGTCTTACCGATACCGTGAAGAGCGACCTCAGCCATGGCAGGTTCCCGCGTGGAGGGACGAGGCGATCGCCCTGCCCGAGGCACAGTCGAAGACCGCAAGTTTTGCTGGATCGAATTCGAGCCCGAGGGTCTCGCCGAGCCTGAAGCTTCGGTCGGCCGAAATGCGGGCCTTGACGATGCCGGAGGCGGTTTCAACGGCGACGATCTGGTTCGTGCCGAGGTACTCGCTGCCATAGACAGCACCGCGAAGACCGGATTCGTCGTTGAAGCGGATATGTTCGGGACGCACGCCGAGCGCCAGTTCGCCTGGCAAGACATCCTCGCCGATCTCAGGCACGACGACCTCGATGCCGTCAAGCAGGATCGATCGCGTCCCCCGTTCGAGTCCCGAATGGAAGCGCATGAAGTTCATCGGCGGCGAGCCGATGAAGTCGGCGACGTACATCGAGGCGGGCCTGTTGTAGATTTCCTGCGGCGTGCCGAACTGCTCGACCACTCCGTGGTTCATGACCGCGATCTTGTCGGCCATCGCCATGGCTTCGTGCTGGTCATGCGTGACGTAGACCGTGGTCGCATGAATGCGATTGTGCAGTTCGCGCAACTCATGGACCATGACCTCGCGGAATTCCGCATCGAGCGTGCCGAGCGGCTCGTCCATCAGGAAGCATTTCGGCCGCCGGACGATCGCCCGTCCAAGCGCCACGCGCTGACGATCGCCGCCAGCCAGGCCCGAGACCGACCGGTCGAGGATGTGGTCGATCCGCAAGAGCTTCGCGGTCTCTTCGACGCGGGCGCGGATTTCCGTCTTGGGCACGCCCTGCGACAGGAGCGGGAAACCGATATTCCTGCGCACATTCATGTGCGGATAGAGAGCAAAGAGCTGAAACACGAAGGCGATGTCGCGGGCGCTCGCCCGATTGAAGGTGACGTCCTCGCCGTCGAGATGGATCTTGCCGCTGGTCGGAAGCTCAAGCCCGGCGATCATCCGGAGCGTCGTCGTCTTGCCGCATCCGGATGGCCCAAGCAGCGCCAGGAACTCGCCGTCATTGACGGTGAAGCTTGAATCCTCGACGGCGATGAAATTGCCGAACTGCTTGCGGAGGTTTATGATCTTGATCTCGGACATCGCTTACTCCGGAAATTTCGAGACGACGATGAACATGAAGGTGCCGGCCAGCAGCATCGCGAGCGAATAGGTGTACAGCGTCAGCAGGAACGGCTGGAACAGCATCAGGAAGCCGGCCGCGATCAGCGCCGTCGCAATGTTCTCCATCGGGCCGCGCCTGAGGAAGAACAGCCGCCTCTGCCGGGGCGCACGGGTCAGTTCTTGCGGGTTCGTCATTTGCGTACCGCTCCGAAGGTGATGCCGCGCAGCAATTGCTTGCGCAGGATGATGGTGAAGACGAGGATCGGCACCAGGAAGATCGTCGTGCCGGCGGCGACCGCCGGCCAATCCTGCCCGCCCTCGCCGATGATCGTCGGTATGAACGGCGGCGCGGTCTGCGCCGAGCCCGAGGTGAGCAGCACCGCGAAGGCATATTCGTTCCAGGCGAAGATTAGGCAGAAGATCGCCGTCGCGGCGATCCCGGTGGTGGCCTGCGGCAGCACGACCTTCCAGAAGGCCTGAAGGCGCGTATAGCCGTCGATCATCGCCGCTTCCTCGTATTCGCGCGGGATCTCGTCGATGAAGCCCTTGAGGAGCCAGACGGCGAGCGAAACGTTGACGGCGGTATAGAGCAGGATCATGCCGAGCGCCGTGTCGGAAAGGCCGAACTGGCGATACATGAGGTAGATCGGGATCGCGACGGCGATCGGCGGCATCATCCTCGTCGAGAGAATGAAGAACAGGAGATCGTCGGCAAGCGGCACGCGGAACCGCGAGAAGCCATAGGCCGCAAGCGTGCCGAGCGAGACGGCGAGGAAGGTCGAGCCGAAGGCGATCAGGAGCGAATTGCCGAAACGCGGCCAGTAATTCGACGGTCCGGCGATGACCATATTGCGGCTGCGGGTGATCTCGTCGCAGGTACCGGTCGGGGAGGGGAGCGACTGGATATAGTCCGGCGTCTGCCGCGTGCGCGTTGTGAAGAGATTGCAATAGCCCTCGAGCGTCGGCGTGAAGACGATCTTCGGCGGGTAGCTGATCGAATCCGGCGGCGACTTTATGCTGGTCAGGAAGATCCAGGCGAGCGGGATCATCGTCACCAGCGCATAAAGGATGACGATCGCACTGGCGATGCGCTTCACGGTCGGCGTCGGCTCGACCACGGAATGGGCGGTGTTGACCGAACTCATCGTTGCTTCACCTTGTTGAGCGCTTTGACGTAGATGTTGGCGAGGCCGAACACCGCCACGAAAAGGATGATCGCAAAGGCGGAGGATCGTCCCGTGAGCCAGCTTTCAAAGGCTTCACGTTTCAGGGTGATCGACGCGACCTCGGTGGTCGAGCCGGGCCCGCCGCCGGTCAAAAGCATCACCATGTCGAACATCTTGAAGTTCTCGATGCCGCGGAAGAGCACCGCGAGCATGATGAAGGGCAAGGCCATCGGAACGGTGATCGACCAGAACTGCCGCCAGCCGGAGGCGCGGTCGACCTCCGCCGCCTCGTAGATATAGTCAGGAATGGATCTAAGGCCGGCAAGGCAGATCAGCATGACGTAGGGCGTCCACATCCATGTGTCGACGATGATGATCGCCCAGGGTGCGAGCGTCACCGAACCGAGCATCTCGAAGGACGACGGCGGAATCCCTGAGAAGAACGAGACTATATAATTGAAGAGCCCGATCTGCGGCTGGTAGAGGAAGCGCCAGAAATTGCCGACGACCGCCGGCGACAGCATCATTGGGATGAGGATGACCGTCGTCCAGAAGGCATGGCCGCGGAACTTGCGATCGATCAGATAGGCGAGCGCGAAGCCGATGAGCGTCTGCAGAAGGATCGTCCAGAAGACGAAATGCGCCGTCGTCTGCATGGCGATCCAGATGTCCGGATCGTTCAGCACGCGCTGATAGTTGCGCAAGCCGACGCTTGCGACTTCGGCGTTCGGGCGGTTCGCGCGGAAATTCGTGAATGACAGATAGACCGCCCAGATCAGCGGAAAGATATTGATCGCAAGTAGCAAGGCGATCGTCGGCGTTATGAACAGCCATGCGATCGCGCGATCGGAAAGGCCGCGCACTCTCGCAGCCATCGGTACGGGCGTGGCGCGGGCAAGCATCTCGGCGGATCGCTCCGCGATGGTGGAAGGGGCATCGGTCACTGACGTCACCTGGCGTTGAAAAGGACTTCGGGCGGCCGCCACGGCCCGGCGCTTCACAACCCGGGCCGTGTTCCAGCAAGTCTAGAGCTTGCCTTCGTCCTCGAAGATTTCCTTCCAGTCGTTCGCGAGAGCGTCGAGCGCCTCCTGCGCCGTCCCCTTATCGGCGACGACGTAGTCGTGCAGGCGCTTCTGCATCGCCTGCAGCAGGATCGCGTAGGAGGGTTCCTGCCAGAAATCCTGCACCTGGTTCATCGCGACGAGGAAGTCGGCCGCGAAGGGCTGGCTGTCCTTGAAGGAGGGATCGTTCAAGACGGCATTGTGAACGGCATAGCCGCCAAGCGCCCACCATTTCTTCTGCACGTCGGGCTGGGCGAACCATTTGATATAGGCGAGCGCGCCGTCCATGTTGTCGGTGTTGGCCACAACCGAAATCCCCTGGCCGCCGAGCGTCGAGGCGGCAACCTTCTGCTTGGGATTGACGAAGAAACCGATCTTGTCTCCGCCAACCTTCTCGTCCTTGTAGAGGCCCGGGAAGAAGGCGAACCAGTTCATCGCCATCGAGACCTGGCCGGATTTGAAGGCATCGAGCCCCTCGCCCATATAGCTGTCCGTATAACCGGGCGGCTGGCAGCATTTGTAGAGCGCCTTGTAGGCCTCGAGCCCTGCCACCGCGTCCGCCGAATTGACGGCGCCCTCCATGTCGTATTTGCCGCTCGTCTGCTCGTATTTGAAGCCGAAGGGATAAAGCGCCGAGGTCGCGCCCATGGTGATGCCCTCGGAGGCGCGTTCGGTGAAGATCGCCGCGCCATAGACCTTCTGGCCGTCGATTTCGCGGCCGGTGAAGAATTCGGCGACCTGCTTCAACTCGTCCCAGGTCTGCGGCGGGCCGAGATCGCGACCGTGTTTCTGCTTGAACTCCGCCTGCAACTCCGGCTTGGCGAACCAGTCCTTGCGATAGAACCAGCCATTGGCGTCGCCCATGGCCGGCAGGGCCCAATAGTTCGGCGTGCCTTTCGGCCAGGTGGCATACGCGTTGACCGCCGCTTCGGCGAAGTCGCTCATCTTGATTCCTTCTTTATCGAAGAAATCGTTGAGCTTCACGTAGTAGTCGTTTTCGGCGGAACCGCCAATCCACTGGCTGTCGCCGATCAGCAGGTCACAGAGCTTGCCGCCGGAATTGAGTTCGTTGAGAATACGGTCGGCGAAGTTCGGCCACGGCACAAACTCGAACTTCATTGCGGTGCCCGTCTGCGCGGTGAAATCCTTGGAGAGCTCCACCAGCGCGTTGGCCGGATCCCATGCCGCCCAGCACAGGGTCAATTCATCGGCCCTCGCCAGTTCCGGTATCGCCGTCGACAGCACGAGCGCCGACGACATGCCCATCAGGGCCTTCGTCATCTTCCGCATGTATTCCTCCCAGATACAGAACCGACCGAAGCCGGCTTCGGAAAAATCTCTCTTGCTCACATGCCCAAACCGTCTCACTCCCTCATGTTGAGCAATATGTTTAGTGATATACGTTTTACTAAACACATCAAGTGCAATTCGTCGCTGCGGCGCAGCATGGCCGCCAGGACACTGAAGGAACTGGGGAGAGAAAGAGAAGGCGTGTCCGCCGCGTCCCGGTCAGCCTTTGTTGTCGCTCACGAAAACCGTGCTTGCGTCGCTGACGTTTGAAACATGCCAATAGGCGGCGTTTCCCGCCTCTTCGGCATCGGCACGAAGGATTGCGGTTACAATGCCCTGATGTTCTTCGTAAGACTTCGCCAGTCGCCCCGGCAGGCGGAACTGGGCACGGCGGAAGGGCGCAAGTCGTGCCCGCGTCTGCGTCACCAGTTCGAAGATGTGATCGTTGTGGGCGCCGCGATAAAGTCGGGTATGGAATTCGATATTGTGTGCGGCATAGTCCTCGTCGGCACCCGCATGGACGAGGCGCATCGACTCTCGGTGCATTTTCTCCATCGCGCGGCGCTCCTCGACCGACATGCGCTCGGCGGAAAGCCTGGCGCAGATCCTCTCGAGTTCAGCCATGGCCTCGAACATCGAGGCGAGATATCCACTGGTCACGTTCGTGACCACTGCGCTGCGATTGGGTTGCCGGTCGACGAGGCCCATCGCACAGAGTTGCCGCAGCGCTTCGCGCACCGGGGTCCGTGAGACCTCGAAGCGGCCGGCGAGGGAAAATTCGTCGAGTTTCTCGCCCGGCTGCATCTCGCCGGTGACAATCATGTCCGCGATCGCCCGCACCATCTGTTCGACGGTTGTACCTGCCCGGATGATCTCTCTTCTTCTTGGCTGTTTCACGCGCGACTCGATATTCTGGGATCTGCATACAGATGCACGCACATGCTTCACAAGTCAAACTGCAGCATAACGCACTGAAACGTCTCCTATTTTACCAGACACAAGACCCGGCCTGCGTTTGATTGAGTTCCATGAACGATTATTCGCAGGCCATTTCCTAGGCATGCGTAAAAAAACACCATACACGCCTGTCAACTGCATACAGTTTCCTCAGTGCTCATTTAGACGCGGCACAAGAACCAGCAATATCTGTTGGCACGCGCATTGCATGCACTTTCATGTACTGACTTTCCAACCAACCTCCGCCGCTCGCAGGGAGCATTCCGATGACCAAGCGACTTCTTTCCTCCCGTCTCCTGTCCCGCCGCGCATTTCTCCAATCGTCCGTGGCAGGTGCCGCCGTGGCGAGCCTCGCGCCGGACCTGGTCTTTTCGCCCGCCGCGGCCCAGAGCGCACTGACCGTCGGCTTCATCTATGTCGGCCCCAAGGACGACTACGGCTACAACCAGGCGCACGCGGAGGGAGCGGCCGCGATCAAGGCTCTGTCGGGCGTTACCGTCGTCGAGGAGGAGAATGTCCCGGAAACAGTCGACGTCCAGAAGACGATGGAGTCGATGATCAACCTTGATGGAGCGGCACTGCTCTTCCCCACCTCCTTCGGCTACTTCGATCCCCACATGTTGGAGATGGCGAAGAAATATCCCGACGCCCAGTTCCGCCATTGCGGCGGCCTATGGCAGGAGGGAACGCATCCGGCGAACACCGGTTCCTATTTCGGCTATATCGGCCAGGGGCAATATCTCAACGGCATCGCCGCTGGCTATGCGACGAAGAGCAAAAAGATCGGCTTCGTCGCCGCCAAGCCCATTCCGCAGGTGCTGCAGAACATCAATTCCTTCCTGCTCGGCGCTCGCTCCATCGATCCGGCAATCACCTGCCAGGTGATCTTTACCGGCGAATGGTCGCTCGCCGTCAAGGAGGCGGAAGCTACCAACGCGCTGATCGATCAGGGCGCGGACGTCGTGACCTGCCACGTAGACAGTCCGAAGGTGGTGGTCGAGACGGCCGCCGGTCGTGGCGCATTCATCTGCGGCTACCACGCCAACCAGAGTCCGCTCGCTCCCGAGAAATATCTCACCGGCGCCGAATGGGCATGGGGCAACGTCTACACGGACTTCGTGAAGAAGGCCCAGGCCGGCGAAAAGCTCGGCAACTTCGTGCGCGGCGGACTCAAGGAAGGCTTCGTCAAGATGAGCTCGCTCGGCCCGGCGGTCTCGGAAGAGGCGCGCAAGAAGTTCGAGGCGACGCTCGCCGAAATGATGGCGGGCGGCTTCTCGGTCTTCAGGGGTTCGATCAAGGACAACAAGGGAAATGTCGTCGTGGCCGGAGGGCAGGCTTTCGCGGAGGACGCCATCGAACTCGAAAGTATGGACTATCTGGTCGAGGGGGTCGTCGGCTCGACCGCTTGAGGAGCGTCGGCGTCATGACCCTCGAAGCCAACTCTCACCCTGTGCCCGCGCTCGGCGAGCGGGCCGGCACCGTCCGGCCCCTCCTCGAATGGCTGGCAAGGCGCGCAGAACCCCTGGCAATTACGATCCTTGCGATCCTCATCGGGCTCGCGCTCTTCGCGATCTTCATCGCGCTGATCGGCAAACCGCCGGTGGCGCTCCTTCAGCTGATGTATGCCGGCGGCTTCGGTAGCTGGTTCTCGATCCAGAATTCCCTGAGCCGAGCCGCACCGCTCCTCCTGACTGCGCTCTGCGTCGCCCTTCCTGCCAGACTCGGTCTCATCGTGATCGGCGCGGAGGGCGCCGTCGTTCTCGGCGGACTTGCCGGGGCGGGGATCGCCCTGCCGTTCGTCGGCGGCGCACCCGCATTGCTCGTCTGGCTCATCATGGCGCTTGCCGGCATGATCGTCGGCGCCATTTGGATCGGGCTCGCAGGCCTGCTCCGACACTATCGCGGCGTCAACGAGACAATCGCCTCGCTGCTCCTCGCCTATATCGCGATCGCCCTGATGAACCACCTGATCGAGGGGCCGCTGCGCGATCCCGCCAGCCTCAACAAGCCCTCGACGGCGCCGCTGCCTCCCGACTACATACTCGGCAGCATCCCCGGCATGGACGTGCATTGGGGCCTTGTCATCGGCGTGACCGCCTGCGTCGTTTCCTGGGTCCTGATCGAGAAGACGAGCTTCGGGTTCGCGGCCCGCATCGCGGGCGGCAACGCGCGCGCCGCGCAGATCCAAGGGCTCGCCGTCGGCAAGCTGATCGTCGGCTTCACCGCGCTCGCCGGCTCCTTTGCCGGTCTTGCCGGCACGATCGAAGTCACCGCCGTGCAGGGCAGCGCCAACGGCTCCCTTGCCGCAGGTTACGGCTACACCGGCATCCTTGTCGCATTCCTCGCGCGCCACAATCCGCTGGCGATCATCCCCGTCGCCATCCTCCTCGGCGGCATCGATGCCTCCGGCGGCCTGATCCAGCGCCGCATGGGCCTGCCGGACGCGACCGTCCTCGTCCTTCAGGGCACGCTCTTCATCGTCATCCTGTTTTGCGAGACCTTCTACGGTCGCTTCAGGATCTTCAATCCGGACCTCTGGAAAAGGAGCCCATGATGGACGGGATCAGTATCGGCATCTGGGGCGTGCCCCTTGCGGTTTTCGCCGGCGCGATCCGCGTCTCCACGCCCTTCATTTTCGTGAGCCTCGGCGAGGCGATCACCGAGCGCTCCGGCCGGATCAATCTTGGTCTCGAAGGCACGTTGGTCTTCGGCGCGATGACGGCCTATGCCGTCGCGGTGATGACGCGCTCGCCCTGGCTCGGTGTGCTGGCGGCAATGGCGGTGGGTGCCTCTTTCGGCCTCGCCCACGGCTTCATCTGCAAGTTCCCGAAGGTGAACGACATCGCCATCGGCATCGCGATGATGCAGTTCGGCGTTGGCCTCGCCTTCTTTCTCGGGAAGCCCTTCATCCAACCCGCCGCACCGAAGCTTCCTTCCATCCCCTTCGGTGGCTGGTCGGACCTGCCGCAGATCCAGGCCGCGCTCAACATCAACGTGCTCTTTCTGATCGGTGCGGCCCTTGCCCTCTTCCTCTGGTGGGCCTTCCGCAATACCCGCGCCGGCCTCATCCTGCGCGTCGTCGGTGACAGCTCGGACGCCGCCCGCGCGATGGGCCTGAGCCCGGACACGGTGCGCCTCCTCGCAACGGCCGTCGGCGGAGCGCTGGCGGCGATCGGCGGCGCCTATCTTTCGCTCTACTACCCGGGCTCCTGGAACGAGGGCATCTCGTCCGGGCAGGGCCTCATGGCCGTGGCGCTCGTCATCTTCGCCCGCTGGAACCCGATCGGATGCTTCCTCGCCGCCCTTCTCTTCGGCGGTGCGGGCGCGCTTGGGCCGGCACTGCAATCGGTCGGCATCACGAAGGGCTACTACCTCTTCTACGCCGCCCCTTACGTGCTGACCCTCGTCATCATGATCGCCACATCCTCTCCCACCCGCTCGCTCGCCGGTGCGCCCGGCGCGCTGTCGATCACCAAATAGGAGCGATCCGTCATGAACAGCCTCGCCCCCCTGCCGGTCACGAGCCAGAAGCTCAGCCATATCGATGCCGATCCCTATCCCTGGCCCTATAACGGCGATCTCCGGCCTGAGAACACGGCGCTGATCGTCATCGACATGCAGACCGATTTCTGCGGTCCCGGCGGCTATGTAGACCACATGGGCTACGACCTCTCGTTGGTGCGCGCGCCGATCGAGCCGATCAAGACCGTGCTCGCGGCGATGCGGGCAAAGGGTTACCACATCATCCACACGCGCGAGGGCCACCGGCCGGATCTGGCCGACCTTCCCGCCAACAAGCGCTGGCGTTCCCACCGCATCAAGGCAGGGATCGGCGATGCCGGCCCATGCGGGCGCATCCTGGTCCGCGGCGAACCGGGCTGGGAGATCATCGACGAGCTGAAGCCGATCGAGGGCGAAACGATCATCGACAAGCCGGGCAAGGGCTCCTTCTGCGCCACCGACCTCGAGCTGATCCTCAATCAGAAGCGCATCGGGAACATCATCCTGACGGGCATCACTACCGATGTCTGCGTGCACACGACAATGCGGGAGGCGAATGACCGCGGTTTCGAATGCCTGCTGCTCGAGGATTGCTGCGGGGCGACCGACTACGGCAACCATCTTGCCGCGATCAGGATGGTGAAGATGCAGGGCGGCGTCTTCGGCTCCGTCTCCAACTCCGCAACACTCGTGAGCCAACTGCCATGATCATCGGCGAAATCCATGCCCCAAAGGCTGTGCCCGCCGTCGGCATCGAGACCGTCGAGATGACGATGCGCTTCGGCTCCTTCACCGCGCTCGACCACGTGTCGATCAAGGTGCCGGCCGGCACCTTCCATGCGCTTCTCGGCGAAAACGGTGCCGGCAAGTCAACGCTCGTCAAGTGCATCATGGGCTTCTATCACCCGACCTCCGGACAATTACAGGTCGATGACCTCGAAGTGGCGATCGCCTCGCCTCGCGACGCGGCGGCTCACGGCCTGGGCATGGTCTATCAGCATTTCACGCTGGTCCCGTCGCTGACAGGGGCGGAGAATCTGGCAATCAGCCGCGCGCAGGTGCCGGCGATCATCAACTGGTCGAAGGAGAAGAAAAAGCTCTCCGCCTTCATGGAGACGATGCCCTTCGACATCCCGCTCGACCGTCCAGTGAGCGAACTCGCCGCCGGCGAGAAGCAGAAGCTCGAGATCATCAAGCAGCTCTATCTCGGGCGCCGGTTCCTGGTGCTCGATGAGCCGACCTCTGTTCTCACTCCGGCGGAGGCCGACGACATGCTGGGCCTCGTGCGCGGCATGACCGAGCGCGGTGAGCTGACGGTCCTGATGATTTCCCACAAGTTCCACGAGGTGACGAAGTTCGCCGACGCGGTGTCCGTACTCCGACGCGGTAGACTTTCAGGCACCGGCAGGGTATCCGAGCTCTCCACCGCGGATATGGCGGGGATGATGATCGGTGACGTCAAGCTCGCCGAACTGGACACGCGCCTGCCCGTTTCCCCGGACGCCGCTCCGGTGCTCGCGGTCAAGAAGGTCAAGGCACCGGACCGGACCGGCCTGAAGCCGATCGAGATCGATGATCTGGTCGTTCGCTCCGGGGAGATCGTCGGTATCGCGGGAATTTCCGGCAATGGGCAGAAGGAGCTCTCCGAGGTTCTCGCCGGCCAGCGCACGGCCGAGGGGGCGGTCATCGTCAAGGGAAAGCGCTACGGCGCAACGCGGCTCGAGACCAGGGCAAACAACGTCCGCTTCATCCCGGAAGAGCCGCTCAACAATGCCTGCGCCCAGAAGATGACGGTGACGGAGAACCTCGCCTTCCGCACCTTCGACCTTGCAAAGAACGGCAGCGACGCGATCTGGCTCGACGCACGCGGCATGAAGAAGCGGGCGACGGCGCTGATTTCCGAATTCAAGGTGAAGACCGCCTCACCCGCCTCGCCGATTGCAGCCCTTTCGGGCGGAAATGTCCAGCGAGCCGTGCTGGCGCGCGAACTGTCGGGCGAGGTCGATCTCCTGATCGTGTCGAATCCCTGTTTCGGCCTGGACTTCTCAGCGGTCGCGGAAATCCGCACCCGTATCATGAAGGCCCGCAATGCCGGCACTGCGGTGCTGCTGATGTCCGAGGATCTCGATGAATTGATGGAAATGTCGGACCGGATCATCGTCATGTCGGACGGCAAGCTCGTCTACGAGACGCCGATCCGCGAGGCGGACGTCGCCATCATCGGCGCGCACATGGCGGGGCACCACTGATGGAGGAGATCAAGGCAGAACCTTTTCCGTTCCGGTTCAACCGAAAGGCCGTCGCCCTTGTCGTAATCGATATGCAGCGAGACTTCATGGAGGAAGGCGGCTTCGGCGCCAGCCTCGGCAATGACGTCTCGCAGCTGATGAAGATCGTGCCCGACGTCAAGCGATTGATCGAGGGCTTTCGCGCCGCCGGCCTGCCCGTGATCCACACCATGGAATGTCACCATCCCGACCTTTCCGATCTGCCGCGTGCCAAGCGCGAGCGCGGCAGCCCGCGCTTGAGGATCGGCGACGAGGGTCCGATGGGACGCATCCTGATCGCTGGCGAACCGGGCACCGCGATCCTGCCGGAGCTTGCGCCCATCGATGGGGAGACGGTCATCGAAAAGCCTGGCAAGGGCGCCTTCCATGCAACTCCGCTCGACGACATCCTCAAGGAGCGGCGTATCGCCCAGCTCGTCTTCGCCGGTGTCACGACGGAAGTCTGCGTGCAGACGACCATGCGCGAGGCAAACGACCGCGGCTACGAGTGCCTGCTCGTCGAGGAGGCGACGGAAAGCTACTTCCCCGAGTTCAGGGCCGCAACCATGGCGATGATCCGCGCCCAGGGCGCCATCGTTGGGTGGACGGCGCACCTTGCGGATGTGCTCAAGGGGGTTGCCCATGCCTGAAACGACACGCGAGAGCCTGACCCAGGGAAGCTGGCGCGAACTCGAATTCGAGCCGTTCCGCGACGGCGTTATGATTCACTGGATCAAGCACTTCGAAGGCGACCAGCCGGCCGTGGCCCTGCTCCGCTACGAGGTCGGCGCTTCCGTGCCGCGTCACCGGCATGAGGGCCTGGAGACGATCCTGGTGCTTACCGGCACGCAGTCCGACGAAAGCGGCGACTATGGGGCCGGAACCTACATCGTCAATGCCGCCGGCACGGAACATTCCGTCTGGAGCGATACCGGCTGTGCCGTGCTGATTCAATGGGATCGGCCGGTAACAATGCTTCAAGGAAAGTGAAACTATGACAGACGGACAGGCTTTCGACATTGCTTCTCTTCACGCCGCCTATCGGTCGGGTTGGGGCGTGGCCGAGACGATCGAGAGTGTTTTCGCGCGCATCGTGGCCGTCGACGATCCCGGCATCTTTCTATATCTCGCCGATCGCAGCGAACTCCTCGATGAGGCCACCGCTCTCGGCGCATTCGATCCTGTCGCCAAACCGTTGTGGGGCATTCCCTTCGCCGTCAAGGACAATATCGACGTGGCAGGCATGCCGACGACGGCCGCCTGCCCGGATTATTCTTACTTGGCCGAAAGGGACGCCACCGTTGTGCGGCTGCTGCGCGAGGCCGGCGCCCTCGTCATCGGCAAGACCAATCTCGACCAGTTCGCGACCGGTCTCGTTGGCGTGCGGACCCCTTATCCGGTGCCGCGCAACGCCATCGATCCAGGGCTCGTGCCCGGCGGATCGAGCTCCGGATCGGCGGTGGCGACTGCCCACGGTATCGTCAGCTTCGCGCTCGGCACCGACACGGCCGGCTCGGGGCGCATCCCGGCCGGACTTAACAATATTGTCGGCCTCAAGCCGAGTATCGGTGTCCTGTCGACCACGGGCGTCGTGCCGGCCTGCCGTACTCTCGACTGCGTTTCGATCTTCGCCTTGGCCGTCGCGGACGCCTATCGAGTTTTCCAAGTCGCCGCGCGACCCGATGCGACCGACTGCTATTCCCGGGACATTGCGCCGAGGGGCGGTCTCTCCTCGCCACCAGTCCTCAAAATCGGCGTTCCGACAATGGCGGACCGACGCTTCTTCGGCGATGCACTCATGGAGAGCGCCTATGATGCGGCGCTTGAAACACTGCGCTCAGTGGGGCATCAGACCGTCGAACTCCCCTTTGCCGATTTCTATGCCACGGCCGCGCTTCTCTACGAGGGTGCCTGGGTGGCCGAACGCTATGCGGCGGTCAAGGACTTCTTCAATGCGAACGAGCCGAGCTTCCACCCTGTGACGCGAAAGATCTATGGCGCTGCCAAGGCACTATCGGCGGCGGATGCCTTCGAGGGTCTCTATGCTTTGCAGGCGCTGAAACGAAAGGTCGCGCCGCTCATCGCCTCCGTCGACATGATCTGCGTTCCGACAGCGCCGACGCATTTCACACGTACGGGGGTCGAAGCAGAACCGATCCGTGAAAACGCGCGGCTCGGCACCTATACCAATTTCGTCAACCTCCTGGACATGTGCGGCATGGCAGTGCCGACCGGTCTCAGATCCGACGGTCGACCGGCGAGCGTCACCTTGCTCGCGCCTGCCGGCAAGGATCACCTGACCGCGTCGCTCGCTGCCGAACTGCATCGCCTTAGCTCCCTGCCGCTCGGCGCCACGGGATGGCCGCAGCCGGCGAACTATCTTCCAGCCGAAACCGACGAGGACGATCTGACAGAACTGGTTGTCGTCGGCGCGCATCTTTCCGGCATGCCCTTGAACGGCCAGTTGCGAGACCTGGGCGCCAGATTTTCCCGGCGGGCGCTGACGGCCAAATGCTACAGGCTTTATGCTCTTTCGGGCACCGAGCCCGCGAAGCCCGGCCTCGTGCGTTGTCAGGAGAGTAGAGGTGCCCTGATTGAGGTTGAGGTCTGGAAGCTGGGGGCAGAAGCGTTCGGCCGCTTCGTCGCAGCAATTCCATCGCCACTTGCGATTGGCACCGTCCAGCTTGCCGACGGAACGGCCTGCAAGGGCTTTTTAGTCGAGCCCGCCGGCCTTGCCGGAGCTGCAGACATCAGCCGCTATGGCGGATGGCGTGCCTACATCGCCAGCTTGGCGTCTTGAAGCTTTCCCCGTGCTGATGGGCGAGTAGTAAGGGAGAGCGGCCTTGAACCTCGATTCTGCTCAAGATAACTTTCGGGAGACCCCCGCCGAACTCGCGGCTCGTGACCACGTCTCAACGCACGAAAGCCGAGACGACAAGTTCGCCCCAAATGTTCTCGTAATAAATATTGGTCGATTTGCTCAATTTGTAAGCAGTTGACGCGCAAATTAAAGGCATTAATTTGGCAAAACTTCCTCTTTACTTTAGGATGGATGGAACTATACTGGACATGTTTCTAGGGTTCCGATGCCGAAACAGACATGACTGGACCGAGAGAAACCTCCGGTGGGGAGACATCCACCGGGTCCACGGCGGGATAAAAGCCCGGGAGGCTCATGCGGCGATGTCGTTGCTTTGGGAATCCCGCCTCGTGATTTCCGAAAATGAGCGCAGCTTGAGCCCCAAGTCGAACAAGGGGAACAGACGATGCGTTTCGGAAATGGCAGATTCGGTTTTCGTGCCCTCTCGGCCGCTCTCGGCCTCTCTCTCGCGCTACTCGCGGGCGGGACGCAGGCGCAGCCCAAGAAGGAATTCAATATCGCCTGGACGATCTATGTCGGCTGGATGCCATGGCCCTACGCGGCGGATGCCGGGATCGTGAAGAAATGGGCCGACAAATACGGCATCACCATCAACGTCAAGCAGGTCAACGACTACGTCGAGTCGATCAACCAGTACACCGCCGGCGGCTTCGACGGCGTGACGGCCACGAACATGGATGGCTTGACCATTCCTGCCGCCGGCGGCATCGACACGACGATCCTGATCATCGGCGATTTCTCCAACGGCAATGACGGCATTGTCTCCAAGACCGCGAAGACGCCCGCCGATCTCAAGGGTGAGAGCATCAATCTCGTCGAACTGTCGGTCTCGCACTACCTGCTTGCGCGCGCTCTCGAAGCGGCCGGGCTTTCCGAAAAGGACGTGACGATCATCAACACCTCCGACGCCGACATAGTCGCCGCCTTCAAGTCGCCGGATACCTCGACGGTGGTAACCTGGAACCCGCTGCTCGCCGAGGTCATGGCCGAACCCGGCTCCGCAGCGCTGTTCGATTCTATGCAGATCCCCGGCGAGATCATCGACACGCTGATGGTCAACACCGAGGTGCTCAAGGACAACGCCGACTTCGGCAAGGCCCTCGCCGGCATCTGGTACGAGACGATGTCGGTCCTGACGGACCCGGGCGAGAAGGGCAAGACCGCACGCGCCGCGATGGGCGTGATGTCCGGCACCGACCTTGCCGGCTTCGAGACCCAGCTTGCGGCGACCAAGCTGTTCGCGACACCTCAGGAGGCGGTCGCCTTCACCGAGAGCGAGGACCTCATCAAGACGATGGACCTCGTCAGGACCTTCTCCTTCGACCATGGCCTGCTCGGCGCCGGCGCCGCGGACAAGGACGCCGTCGGCATCGCGTTCCCGGGCGGGCAGGTTCTCGGCTCGACCGACAACGTGAAGCTGCGCTTCGACGCCAGTTACATGAAGCTCGCTGCCGAAGGCTCCCTCTGACGCCGCTGCAGGGCACGGACTGGCGCTTGCCCCCTGCCCTGTCGCCTTCGGCCCGAGATGTTCTCCAGAAGATGGGAAGACTCATGCGACGCGCCATCAATGTCGTTCCGGGATCGGGAACGCGGATCCTGCTTGCCCTCCTGCCCTTCCTGCTAATCGCCTGCCTCTATGTCGTCGTCTCGGCCGAACGGCGGGCAGCAAATCCGGGCGACAAGCTGCTGCCGCCGATCACCGAAATGGCGACAAGCATGGACCGGCTGGCGACCGAGCCCGACCGCCGGTCGGGACATTTAACCCTCTGGTCGGATACCACGGCGAGCCTCCAGCGACTGTTCATCGGCCTCGGTGCGGCTGCCGCTATCGGCTTGGTGCTCGGGCTGACGCTCGGGTTGCTTCCGGTGGCAAGCGCCGGGCTGTCGCCGCTCGTCGCCGTCGTGTCGATGATCCCGCCGATGGCGATCCTGCCGGTGCTCTTCATCGTCTTCGGTCTTGGTGAACTCTCCAAGGTCGTGCTGATCGTAATCGGCATCGCACCGTTCCTCGTTCGCGACCTCGCCATGACCGTCGCCGCCATCCCGAGCGAGCAGATCGTCAAGGCGCAGACGCTTGGCGCATCCACCTGGCAACTGATGCTGCGCGTAGCACTGCCTCAAGCGATGCCGCGGCTCATCGAGGCCCTCAGGCTATCACTCGGTTCGGCCTTCCTCTTCCTCATCTCGGCGGAAGCGATCGCCGCCGAGAGCGGCCTCGGCTATCGTATCTTCCTCGTCCGGCGCTATCTAGCCATGGACGTGATCCTGCCCTACGTCGCCTGGATCACCCTCATCGCCTATTTTCTCGACTGGCTGCTGGCGCGTCTCTCCCGGCGCGCCTTCCCCTGGGCCTATGTCCGGGAGACGCGTCGATGAGCGAGATCCGCGTCCACAATGTCTGGATGGAATATGGCGACCAGATCGTGCTCGAAAGCATCTCTGTCGACATCGCCTCCGGGGCCTTCGTCTCGGTCGTCGGCCCCTCGGGCTGTGGCAAATCCACCTTTCTCCGGATGATTCTCGGACAGGAACGGCCGACGCGCGGCGTCATCACGCTCGATGGAGCGGCGCTGCCGGGCGAACCGGGTCCGGACCGCGGCGTGGTCTTCCAGCGCTATTCGGTTTTTCCGCACCTGAGCGTTCTGCAGAACGTCCTGATGGCCTTCGAATTCGCCGAAAGCCTGTTCATGGCCAAGCTGTTTGGAGCGAAGCGAAAGGCGGCCACCGAGAGGGCGGAAGCGCTTCTTGAGGGCGTTGGCCTCAGCGAGCACGCTCGGAAGTATCCAAGTACACTTTCGGGCGGGCAGCAGCAGCGGCTGGCGATCGCCCAGGCGCTCGCCAGGGAGCCGAAGGTTCTGCTGCTCGACGAGCCCTTCGGCGCGCTCGACCCCGGCACGCGGGCGCAGATGCACGCGCTGATCAAGCCGCTTTGGCGAGAGCGCGGCATGACCGTGATCATGGTCACCCACGATCTCAAGGAAGCCTTCGGCCTCGGCACGCGAGTGCTTGCCTTCGACAAGCCGCGCATCGATCCGCAAGCGCCGGAGCGCTACGGCGCCCGCATCATCTACGACCTCGATTTGAGCCGCGACGGCCCCGTCCCGATCCTCGGCTTTTCGCGGCCGATCGAAGCCAACACGACATTCCAGGAAACAAAAAGGAGCATGCCCGATGCGTGAACCCCCAAGCCGCCAGTCCCGCTGCGCTGGCCCAATAGCGACGCCAGTTCGCGAGCGCCGCCACCACCCGGATTTCAACATCCTCGACAGCCAGGGATGGAAGGCGCTCGAGGCGGAGGCGACGCTTTCCGGCAAGGGCTGGGGACGGGAAAAGAAATGGGCGCTCGACATGGGCTTGCCGGGCTCTGAAAGCCTGACGGACAAGTCGATCCCGACGTTTGCGCGAGGCGAGCTGCCGCATTTTGCCGGGATCAATACGTTCCTGAAGGCGCCCTATGTCGAGAATGTCCGTGACGTCGGCAAGTATGACGCCGCCGTGCTCGGCATTCCCTTCGACAGCGGCACCACCTATCGTCCCGGCACGCGCTTCGGACCTCAGGGCATCCGCCGCATCTCCGCACTCTATACGCCCTACAACTACGAGATGGGCGTCGACCTGCGCGAGCAGATGACGCTCTGCGATGCCGGCGACGTCTTCACCATTCCGGCCAATCTCGAAAAAAGCTTCGACCAGATCACCCGCGGCGTCGCCCATGTCTTTTCCTCCGGCGCGCTGCCGATCATGCTCGGCGGCGACCATTCGATCGGCTTTCCCTGCGTGCGCGGCATTGCTGAATGCACCTCGAAACGCATCGGCATCATCCATTTCGACCGGCATATCGACATCCAGGAAAAGGATCTCGACGAGCGCATGCATACGACGCCCTGGTACTGGGCGACCAATCTGCCGAATGTCTCGCCGAAGAACCTTGTCCAGCTCGGTATCGGCGGCTGGCAGGTACCCCGCGATGGGGTGAAGGTGGCGCGCGAGCGCGGCACGAATGTGCTGACGATCGACGACATCGAAAAGCTCGGACCGGAGAAGACCGCGGAGATCGCGCTCGAACTCGCCTGGAAAGACGCCGACGCCGTCTACATCTCCTTCGACGTCGACAGCATCGATTGCGGCTTCGTGCCTGGCACCGGGTGGCCGGAACCGGGCGGATTCCTGCCGCGTGAAGCGCTGAAGATCCTTGGGCTGGTCGCGGCAGAGGGCCTCTGCGGTCTAGAGGTCGTCGAGGTCAGCCCGCCCTACGACACTTCGGACATCACGGCGCTCTTCGGCGTCCGAGTAGTGGTGGAGGCGCTGGGGTCGATGCTGGCACATGGCAAACTCGGCTCCCATAAGCACCTGATCGACAAGCCGGTGAGCTTCTAAGGAGACAGCTATGCACGGTGGACAGCACCATCATGACGACCACCACCATCACGATCACGACCATGAGCATGGTCACGATCATCACCACCACGGCCATCGTCATGCGGGGCCCGGCCACAATCGGCAGCGCGGCACCGCGCAATGGCAGGTGCCGCACCGCCCGGAAAGTGAGGACATTTCGCCGCCGCGCGAACGCGATCTCGATCTCGTGGAGGCAAGTTTCGTAGAGAACTTCGCCCGTGCGAGCGATCCGACGAGCTTCCTCAGGCTTGCGGACATCCCCTTCGTTGGGCTCGACGCTTCGGGGAAACTCCTGCACCTGCTGCGCGTCGAGGCCGCGGATCGCACCGATGTCGGCGCGGTCGTGCCGCTCCTCGGCGGCAATGCCGTGCGCTACGACGTGCTGCCGGCGCGCATGACCTCGCGCCGCCAAGACCTCAGCTTCCTCTATCACGACGGCCAGGCGGTCGTTCGGTTGCACTTCACAGAGGCGCGCAAACTCAAAGACCGGACCGACGCCTCGCATTTCGACATCGAACCGACCGAGTGAATTTCGCTTTAGAAAGGCAAGGCCATGAACTTCAGGATTCTCACCGCGCTCGCCGCCCTTCTCGCCACTCTGCCCTGCCAGGCTTTGGCTCATACCGGCGATCATTTCTACGGTGTCGAAAGCGGCTTCCTCCACCCATTTTCGGGTCTTGACCACCTGCTCGCCATGGTCGCCGTCGGGATGATTGCCGCACGGCTCGGCGGCTCAGCGCTCTGGCGGCTGCCGCTCGCCTTCGTCTCGGCCATGGTTTCGGGCGCGGTGTATGCCCTGACCGGCGGTACGGTCCCGCTCGTCGAAACGGCGATCATCACCTCCGTCGTCCTCTTGGGCGCGGCGTTGATCGCCAACGCGAACATGCCTGTTGCGCTCGCTGTCACCGGCGCCGCCACCTTCGGCTTTTTCCATGGCTTTGCCCATGGGACAGAGGGTCCGGCCGCTGCGCCGCTCGGCCATATCCTCGGCTTCGCCGGCGGCACGGTGATCCTCCACATCACCGGCATCGCCGCCTGCCATGCACTTGCCCGACACGGCACCGGCCCCATGCCGGCGCTTCGCATCATCGGCACGGGGATCATAGGCGCCGGTATTGGCTTGGCCTTCATTGCGTGACGCTTCGCGTGAGGAGATGGATATGCGTGCCATTACCAATATCTTGATTTACTGGCGAAAGCTCGTCTTCGCGGGCATGGCTTTCCGCTTTGCTGGTCTTAAGGCCTTGGACCGCGCCTTGCTTCGGCGCACATCCAACACGCGGAAGGAGCCTTGAAAGCGCGGTGCGTAAACGTCACGCAGAGCTGGGCACGGATTACTTTCAGGGCGGGGGGCACACTCTCTGCATCGCCGTGAAGCCTTATCCGTTCGTCGATTACCCTTTCGCAAGTTCATTCAGGCGCTATGCTGTAAGCCAATATACCAAGCGCGAGGCCTTATGACGGAGCGACATCAGAGCCACTCCCGGGAGCGGATGACCATCCTTGGCGATCTTGACGCCGTCTCCTTCGTCCCCTGGATCTGGCGCCATGCCGCCAAGCTCGGGCTCTCGCAGTCCATCTCCCATACCAGTCCCAACCGGATCGAACTCGAGGTCGCCGGACCGGTGGATCTGATCGACATGATGGAGATCGGATGTTCGCTCGGGCCCTTCGACGTCCGGGTCGAGACGATACACCGCACACCGGTTGACGGCGGTGGCGACCAGGGCCGCGACCGGACTCTTGACCGTCCACAGCTATATCTGCCGCTTATTTAATCAAAGTTGCAAATGCAGAAAACTTATGCAAGCGTGGCAACACTGAGCCGCAAGTCATCCCGTCGGCTTCGGGTTCTTCGCTAGGCTAAGGTGTTGGTATTATTTGGAAAGTATATTCATGCTGTCCGGCAAGACGGGCTCTTGGACACCAGTTGCCCTTTCCGCGGATTTGCCAGCGGGAACCGTGATGCCCGCACGGACACCAGCCGGGTCGATCGCCCTCTGGCGAAGTCAGTCGGGCCGCGCCGCCGCCTCGGCGGACCGGTGTCCCCATCGCGGCATGCGCCTTTCCCATGGCTTCGTGCGTGGCGAGGCCCTTTCCTGCATCTATCACGGTTGGAGTTACGCCCGGACCGGAAACTGCTTGCGTATCCCGGCCCATCCGGGTCTCACGCCGCCGGAAACAATACGTGTAGAAATGCATGAGGTTGAAGAGTCCGGCGGGGTCATCTGGGTTGCCGTGGGAGTACCCACCGCTCAGCCCCCGCGGCTTGAAGGCGTCATTCCCCTGCGCTCACTGACAGCACATGCCGGTGTTGCGGCGGTCGAGGCCGCGGCCGGCGCAAAGGCGGGTGCCGACGGCCTTGTCTGGCAAGCGCAGGATACGCAGAAAATCCGGCTGCTGCTCGTCCCGCAGGGAGACGAACAGACGCTGATCCATGTTCTGTTGGACAATAAAAGCACTCCGCCCCAGCGCATCGCTGCGTCACGCGCCGTTGAGACCTTGCGGCGGATAGCCGAAGATCTTCAGACGAAAGGGACCGCGCCATAATCCAGGACACGATGATCGACGAGTGGTATCCGGTCGGCCTTTTCAGCCAGCTCGACGTGAACGGACGCAGGACCGCCCTGATGGGAGAGCCCATCGAGGTGGTACGAGCCGAGGGCCACGCGAGGGTGACGTCCGGCGATGGGCGGACTCTTCCCGTTTGCGTCCGCTACGGCCATGTCTGGTCCTCTCTCGGCAAGCCTCGGAAGGATCTTTTCGCGATTCCCGAGGCTGACCAGCCCGGCCGCCGGCTCGTCGATGTCGGCGTGGTCCGCGTGCGCTGCTCGCCGCTGCGGGCGGTCGAGAACTTCCTCGACATCGCGCATTTCCCCTTTGTGCATACCGACATCCTGGGCGCAGAGCCGCACACGGAAGTGCAGGACTACAAGGTCGAAATCCGGCAGCACGAGGATGAGGTCTGGGCAACACAGGTGAAATTCTACCAGCCGCAGGCTGCCAAATCGGCAAGCGGCGGCATCACGACGGAATACATGTACCGCGTGCCGGCACCGACCTGCTCCGTTCTCTACAAGACCTGTCCGGTCCGCCCCGGGGAATGGGACGTCATCACCCTCTTCGTCCAGCCGCTCGCCGAAGACCTGTGCGACGTCTGGCCGTGGATGGCGCTCTTCGACGATGTCACACCGATGACCGACCTCATCCACTTCCAGCAGACGATCTTCCTGCAGGACCGGTCGATCCTCGAAAACCAGATCCCCCGGCTCCTGCCGCTCGATCCCGGAATGGAAATCCCCACGAGAGCCGACCTTACCTCGGTCGCCTACAGGCGCTGGCTGAAACGCCACAACTATACCTACGGCGCACAGCTGGTGGCGCAATGAAGCTCTACGATTACGTCCTTTCACCGAGCTGCTACAAGGTGCGCCTGATGGCGGCACTGACCGGCGTGAAGCTGGAAATCAGAGCGGTCGACTTTCATCCCGGCGCCGAGCATCGCGGCACCGAGCTCATGTCGCTCAATCCGGCGGGATCCATCCCGATCCTCGAGGAGGGTGACCTGATCCTGACTGAATCCGCCGCCATGCTCGCCTATCTTGCCGCCAAGGCCGCGCCGGAATGGCTCGGCAGCGGCGCACCGGAGGAAGTGGCGCGTATCCAGCAGTGGCTTTCCTTCGCACACCGGCTGACCGCCAGCCTCGGCGGCGCGCGCCTTCACCAAATGCTCCTGCGGTCGGGCGACATCGGCGCGCTCCAGGCGCAGGGCATAGCGGCGCTTCGCGAGCTGGAGGCGGGGCTGGTCGAACAGCGCCTGCGCGGCATGCGGTTCCTCGCCTCCGACCGGCCGACGGTTGCCGATATCGCATGCTTCCCCTACGTGGTGCTCGCGCCGGACGGCGGCATCCCGCTCGACCCCTACCCCGCTATAAGGCTATGGTCCCGCGCGATCCGCGGCCTCGACAACTTCATCGAGATGCCCGGAATCCATCGGCTACACGAGCTGAAGCCCGACCCCCTCGTCGAACCGGACGAGGTGTGACATGGCCGGTTACCTTCTCAAAAACTGCGCGGCCGTCATCGTCGACGAGGGCAAGGGTCCGAGCGTCCACCGGAACGTGGATCTCTTGACGAATGGCCCCGCGATAGAGGCAATCGGCGAAAACCTTCACAAAGGACCGCTACCGGCCGGGACGATCACGCAGGACGCCGCCGGCTGGTTCGTTTATCCGGGGCTTGTCAACACCCACCACCACTTCTTCCAGTGTTTCGTCCGCAACCGTGCGGATCTCGATTGGACGAAGCTGTCGGTCATCGAATGGCTCGACCGCATCTATCCGATCTTTTCGCGGCTCAACGAGGACTGTTTCTACCACGCCTCGGTTACGGCGATGGCCGAGATGATCAAGCACGGCTGCACCACGGCCTTCGACCACCAGTACTGCTTCCCGCGGCACGCCGGCAAACGGCTGATCGACCGTCAGTTCGAGGCTGCCGACCTTCTGGGCATGCGTTTCCATGCCGGACGTGGCGGCAACACGCTGCCGAAATCCGAAGGCTCAACGATCCCCGATGCCATGCTGGAAACGACGGACGAGTTCATCGCCGATTGCGCGCGGCTGATCGACACCTACCAGGATGCCAGCCCCTTCAGCATGCGGCAGCTCGTGGTTGCGCCCTGCCAGCCCGTCAATTGCTACCGCGAGACCTTCGTGGAGTCGGTCGCACTGGCGCGCGATCGCGGCGTGCAGATGCACACGCATGTGGGCGAAGGCGAGAGCCCGGTCGTTGAGGCCCGGCACGGCATGCGGACGGTCGATTACTGCGCGGAACTCGGATTTGCCGGTCCCGACACCTTCTATGCCCATTGCTGGGAACTCACCCAGGACGAGTTGCGGACGATGGCGGCGAGCGGCACCGGCGTCTCGCACTGCCCGGAGCCGGTCTATCTGGTCGGCGCCGAGATTACCGACATTCCGGCGATGTCGGCCCTTGGTCTGCGCGTGGGTCTCGGCTGCGACGGCGCGGCCTCGAACGACAACTCGAACCTGATGCACTGCGTGCACTCCGCCTACATGCTGCAGTGCCTGACGGCATCGACGCGCGCGCATCCCGTGCCGCCCCCGGCGGATTTCCTCGGCTATGCGACGACCGGCGGCGCCGCCCTCCTCGGCCGCCGCGACATCGGCCGCCTTGCTCCTGGCATGGCCGCCGATCTTTTTGCGATCGACACGCGGCGCATGGACTACGTCGGCACGCGGCATGATCCGCTGAGCCTGATTGCCAAGGTCGGCATCGGCATGCCCACTGACATGACAATGATCAACGGCCGCATCGTCTGGGCGAAGGGCGAATTCGTCGGGCTCGACGAGCCGCGGCTGTTCGCCGAGGCCGAGGCCGCTCTCGCGACGGTGGAATTCTAGAATTCAAAACAGGGGAACTGACATGCTGAACAATGTAACTCGCAGAACACTGATGAAGGGCGTTGCCGCCGCCGGTCTCACAGGCATGCTTGGCGGTCGGGCCGCCATGGCCGCCGAAGAGCCGCTCGGAATCACCCTCGTGATCCCCTCGCCGGTCGGCGACGTCGGCTGGGGTCATGCTCTTGCCGCGGGCCTCGAGCCGGTCAAGGCCGCCTACGGAGACAAGGTGAAGGTCACCGTCATCGAGAACATCCCGGAAGGTCCCGATGCCGACCGTATCATGAACAAGACGGTCTCCGACGGGAACAACTTCCTGATCGCCGGCTCCTTCGGCTACCAGAACGGCGCCCTGCAGATCGCTCGCCGCAATCCGGCCGTCACCGTGCTGCACGCGTCCGGCTTCCAGGTGGCTCCGAACTTCTCGCCCTTCGCGGCCAAGTATTTTCAGGGGACCTACCTGCTCGGCATGGCTGCCGCTGCGCTTTCCAAGACCGGCAAGCTGGGCTCGGTCTCCGCCTTCGCCATCCCGGAGCTGATCACCTCCATCAACGCCTTCACGCTCGGCGCGCAAGCCGTGAACCCCGATGTCGAGGTGTCGGTCGTATGGGTGAACTCGTGGTTCGATCCGGCCAAGGAGCAGGAGGCCGCCAAGGCTTTGATGGCGCAGAAATGCGACGTGATCTTCTCCAACGCACAGGACACGCCGTCCGTTATCTCGGCCTGCGAGGAGGCCGGCGTCTATGCGTTCAATCTCAACTCGTCGATGAAGAAATACGCGCCCAAGACCTATCTCGGCTGCGTGGCGACGGATTGGTCGCCCTTCTTTAAGGCCTCGGTCGACGCCCATGTCGCCGGCACGTTCAAGGGCGCCAACGCCTTCCTCGGCGTATCCGACGCGGTCGTTGAGGTCGTCGACTGGAACCCGGATATCCCGGCCGACGTCATGACCAAGATCAAGGCGATCGAGGCGAAGATTGCCGATGCCAGCTTCTCACCCTTTATCGGGCCGATCACCAAGGCCGCCGGCAACCAAGGGGTGGCCGCCGGTGCAACGCTCACGGATGGCGAAATCGTCGCGATGGACTGGCACGTCAAGGGCGTCGCCACCCCTCTGCCAAAGTGAGCCATGACCGCGCCCTTGCTGTCGCTCCGCGGCATTTCCAAAAGCTACGGACAGATTAGAGCCAACCAGGATATCGATCTGGATGTGGCCCCGCAGTCGGTCCACGCGATCCTCGGCGAGAACGGGGCGGGGAAATCGACGCTGATGAAGCTGATCTCCGGCGTCGAGCAGCCAGACGGCGGTACCGTCGTCTGGGCCGGAGAGCCTTTGAGCCTTGCCTCCCCTGCGGAGGCGAGGCGCCAGGGGATCGGCATGGTCTTCCAGCACTTCTCGCTCTTCGAGACCCTGACCGTCGTGGAGAATATCCGGCTGGTCGTGCCGGGCCGGAAAGCCGATCTCGTGCAACGCATCCGGACGTTCGGACGCGACTTCGGCCTCGAGGTCGACGCGCTTGCCCATGTGCATACGCTTTCCGTCGGCGAGCGGCAGCGGGTGGAGATCATCCGATGCCTGATGACCAATCCGAAGCTGCTGATCCTCGACGAACCGACCTCCGTCCTGCCGCCGCAAGCGGTGGACAAGCTCTTCGACACCTTGCGTCGCCTGCGGGACGGCGGCGTTTCCATCCTGTACATCTCCCACAAGCTGGAGGAAATTCGGGCGATCTGCGATAGGGCGACCATCCTGCGCGGCGGGCGCGTCACCGGAGATGTGGACCCGCGCGAACACGATGCGCATGACCTTGCACGGATGATGATCGGCCGCGACATGCCGGAACCGATGGAGGCGCTGCCCCAGTCTGGCGGCGAAAAGTGCCTCGAAATCATCGGCCTGGACTATCGGCCGGACGACCCCTTTGCCGTGCCGCTCACCGATATCAGCCTGACGGTGCGTGCCGGTGAAATCCTCGGAATAGCCGGGATTTCGGGCAACGGGCAAAGCGAGCTTGCCGCGCTGATCTCCGGTGAGGCGGTGCTGCCGCGAGAACAGCGCGACCGGATCTACATGATGGGCAAGGACGTAGGCACGCTCCATGCGGCTGCCCGTCGGCTGTTGGGATTTGCGTTCGTTCCCGAAGACCGGCTCGGACGCGGCGCCGTACCGGAAATGTCGCTCGTCATGAACAGCTTGCTGACCGCGCATCCGCTCAACCTTCTCAGGCGCGGTCTCGTCAACAAGGCGAAGGCGACGGCGTTCACCCAGGCGTGCATCCGCCAATACGATGTCCGCACGCCCGGCCCGGAAGCAGAAGCCGGCGCGCTTTCAGGGGGCAATCTGCAGAAGTTCATCGTTGGCCGCGAGATCATGCTCTCTCCGAAACTGCTGTTCGTGGCGCAGCCGACCTGGGGTGTCGACATCGGGGCCGCATCCGCCATCCGCAGGCGGCTCATCACGCTGCGCAACGAAGGCCTGGCAATCCTGGTCATTTCCGAGGAGCTCGAGGAGCTTTTCGAACTTTGCGATTCCATCCAGGTGCTGCACCACGGCCGGCTTAGCCCGCCACTCGTCACGCAGGCCACGCGACCCGAGGAGATCGGCCGATATATGATGGGAGCACACGCTGCATCCCAAACTGCAGACCGAAAGGCCTTGGCATGAGCGCTTTCTCCGCGGCCTTCCTTCCAGTCCTTGTCCGCCGGGAGCGCGGCTCGCTTGCCGCTACCCTCATTGCGCCTCCGGTCGCGCTCGCCGCGGCGACCGTTGTCAATCTCGGGCTCTACGTGCTGATGGGCCGCGATCCCGTGGCAGTCGCCTATGCCATGCTTCTCGAGCCCTTCCTCTCCTGGGCCTCGTTCTCGGAAGTGCTGTTGAAGACAGGTCCCCTCCTCCTCATCGCACAGGGCCTTGCGATCGGCTTTCGCGCGAAAGTCTTCAACATCGGTGCCGAGGGCCAGTTCATTCTGGGCGCGATATTCGCCTCCGCCATCCCCGTATGGTTTCCGCAAGCAACAGGTCAGTGGGTCTGGCCCGTCATGCTTCTCCTTGGCGCTCTCGGTGGCGCCCTATGGGCTTCGGTTACCGCCTTCTGGCGCGTCAAGCTCAATGCGAACGAAATACTCGTTTCCCTGATGCTGACCCTCGTTGCCGCGCAGTTCCTCAATTACCTGCTCCTCGGCCCCTGGAAGGATCCCAACGGCTTCAACTTCCCCCAGTCGGTGATGTTCCAGTATGACGCGATGGTGCCGATCCTGATCCCCGGTACGCGCGTCAACGTCTCACTGCTCCTGACAATCGCCTTATCGATCGCGGCATGGATCTTGATGCAGAAGAGTTTCATCGGCTACAAGCTCCAGGTCGGAGGCTTGGCGCCCCGTGCCGCCAGTTACGCCGGCTTCAACGAAGGATGGGCGATCTGGCTTTCCCTTCTCATCGGCGGATGCGCCGCCGGCCTCGCTGGCGCAGCCGAGGTCGCCGGTCCCCTCGGCCAGTTGCAGCGCTCGATTTCGACCGGTTATGGCTATGCGGCCATTATCGTCGCCTATCTCGGCGGCCTGCATCCGATCGGCATCGTTGTCTCGGCGCTGTGCATGGCGGTCCTCTATATCGGGGGGGACAATGCCATGGTATCGGCAAACCTGCCGATCGCCGCAGTGCGCGTCTTTCAGGGCAGCCTTCTTCTCGCCTACCTCGTCGCCGTCGCCTTCGTGCGGTACCGTCTCGAATGGCGCCGTGCCGCCTACCGGAGCCAACCATGAACGCCATCGAGTTCATTCTTGCCGGCATGCTCGCGGCTGCGACGCCGTTTCTGCTGGCGGCGCTCGGGGAGCTGGTGGTCGAGCGAGCCGGGGTCCTCAACCTCGGCGTGGAGGGCTTGATGGCGTTTGGCGCTGTGCTCGCCTTCGTCATCGTCCATCATGGCGGGGGACATTTTCTGGGTTTCATCGCCGCCGGCCTCGGCAGCGCCGTCCTTTCCCTTGTTTTTGCCGTCATCGCGCTCGGATTTCGGGCGAACCAAGTGGCCACGGGCCTTGCCATAGGCATCCTCGGCCAAGGTCTCTCGGCGCTTTTCGGCAAGTCCTATGAGAGCCTCACGGTCAAGGGGCTTCCAAAGCTTGGACTTCCATGGCTTTCCGAAATTCCGCTAGTCGGCGGCCTCTTCATCCAGGACGTAGTCGTATGGCTTTCCCTTGCAGCAACCTTCGCCATATGGGCGACGTTTGCCTATACCAAGATCGGTCTCGTCGTCCGGGCCATCGGCGAGAACCCCAAGGCCGCCCACGCCATCGGCTATTCGGTGATCACCGTCCGCTTCGCCGCTGTTGCATTTGGCGGGACGATGGCAGGCTTTGCTGGCGCCTACGCGGCGGTGGTTTACACACCGCTTTGGGCCGACGGGATGATCGCCGGGCGTGGCTGGATCGCGATCGCGCTCGTCGTGTTCGGAACGTGGCTCACCGGCCGGATCTTCCTCGGCGCATGCCTCTTCGGCGCCGTATCGCTGATGGGTCTCGCAGCCCAGGCGTCCGGACTGGACGTTCCGTCACAACTGCTGGCGAGCCTGCCCTACCTCGTCACCATCCTCGTGCTCGGCATTATTTCGGCAGATCGCCGCCTGCTGAAGCTGAACGGCGTCGCCTCGCTCGGCGAACCCTTCGAACGTTAGTATAACACGGGTGTGCCACGCAAAATCTCGCCCTTGAGGAGAATCGAAAAGGCGACCCTGCAATCGGACGCAATAGACGGCGGGAATGTCAGTCGATCGCCCAATTTAGTCGAGCTTACACTGACCCCCGACACCCCCACAGAATTGCCGCCCAGCTGTGCTCAAGACCGATGGGCCTCGAACCCGAGCACGAGCGATACCGTCAGCTCTGCCAGGGATCGACCAAAACGACGCCAGTGCCTTCGAAATCCTTGGTGTTGCGTGTCACCACGGTCATGTCGTGGACCAGAGCGGTCGCGGCAATCAGCGCATCGGCCTCGTTGCGCCGGTCGGGGATGTGCAGGTGCGCGCAACGTGTCGCAACTGCATCGTCGATCGGCAGAATGCGGCCTGCGAATTCCGGGCGCACATGGCCATCGAGCCAAGAGCGCAGCCGGGCACCCTGGGAGGCGTCCCGGCGCTGCACGCCGAGTACACCGCGCTCCAATTCAAGAATCGTGATCGCCGAAAGGAAGAAGCGCGCCGCATCTTCCGCTCCGATCCATGCTACCACGTTGGCATCGGCTTTGCCGTCACCGATCTTGCGCAGTTCGGACACTACATTGGTATCCAGTAGGTACCTCAAGAGAAGTCCACATCCCGGGGTCTGATTTCGATGCGGTGCGGCTCGAACTCGATCGCCGACAGGCCGGGCATGGAGAGCGCGTCAACGAGGCTGCGGTGCTTGCCGCTCAAGCGCTCGAATTCGTCATAGGTCATTAGGACATGGGAAGGCTTGCCGCGATCGGTGATGATAACCGGACCGTTTTTTGCTGCCTTCTTAGCGCTGCTGACGTCATGGTTTAGCTCTCGGCTGGAAAGGGTCGTGATGTTCACGGCACGCCTCCATGTAGGTATTTACCTGCATATAGCATGAGGGGCATAAATAACAAGCGGCCTTCGATCCCGATCCACCGTGTTGAATGGCGCGGCTCCTGTCCTATCCGGTACTGCACACGCCCAGGTTCCCATTGATACATTATGCGATCTTCGTGGCCCAAAGAGTGAACATCACAGCAACAAGGCTTGCCGGATCGATGCCCTCCACGGCGGTCATGAACCTTATGATCGTAACAACATCGACTACTTTTCAATCTTGGCCGAGCGTAAGGAAAGTGTGATCCTGTCTGACTTTGCCGAGCAGTATCAGTAGAAACAGCGCCTCCTTGGCTTTGCGGAAAGCCAGGCCGTCATTCCACATCCATTGCGGCTTGCCGCCGACAGGATCCTCGACCTGCCCCAAATCTCACCGCGCGACCTGCAGGCCGCTTCGCGAATGATCAACAAAGTCGAGATGAGTCTGGATGAGGCAACACGGGTCCTCGCTCATCCACTGGAGCTGGTCTGGCCGACACTGCGACAGGGCCGCCAGGCTCGCGATGTCCTGCAGCGCCTTGAGAGGGCCGCCTGCCAAAAGCCCAAAACGAGATCCGAACCTGAGATACCGCCATTGAGCGAGATGTTCGGCTACGGCGCGGCCAAGCGATGGGGTGTCGACTTGGCAAGAGATCTTCGGGCATGGGCGGAAGGCGAACTGCCATGGTCAGAAGTCGATCGTGGCATCGTTCTTTCCGGTCCCCCAGGCGTCGGCAAGACGGTATTCGCCAAGGCACTGGCGAAGGAGTGCAACGCGCACCTTGTCGCGGCCTCACTCGGACTGTGGCAGGCATGCGGTCACCTCGGCGATCTGCTCAAAGCCATGCGCCGGGATTTCGCGCGCGCAAAGGAACATGCGCCGACAATCCTCTTCGTCGATGAACTGGATAGTTTCGGCGATCGCGATAGCTTCACGCATGATCATCGTGACTATTCAGTCCAGGTCATTAACGCGTTCCTCGAATGCCTTGATGGTATCGACGGACGAGAGGGCGTTGTCGTCGTCGGTGCCACCAACAATCTGGAGCGCATCGATCCGGCGATCGTCAGGTCAGGGCGGCTCGACAAGCATGTCGAGATCCCCCTGCCCAGTGCGCAGGATCGGGTCGCGATCCTTCACCAACAACTGAACCAATCCATATCAGTCGAGGACCTTTCCACTCTCGCCAGCTGTACCGCCGGTATGGCCGGAGCGGATCTCGCAAAGGCCGTTCGTGACGCCAGGCGCATGGCACGTCGGGCCGGACGAGAGATCATGGTTGGCGATGTCGCCGCTGCTCTGCCAGAACTTGTTCGACTCGATGAGACGTACCTGCGCGCCAACGCTATCCACGAGGTCGGGCATATTATCGTTGGGCTGTGTCTCGGCCACGGCAAATTTCTCGGCACGGAGCTTGCGGATCGTGTCCTGGCCGGTCGGTCGATATCGACAGGGGGGCAGGCAATCTTCGAGCTGCCGTCCTTCCAACGCCGCGACCGGAAGTTTTACCTCGATCAAATTGCTGTCTGCCTCGGAGGCATCGCCGCAGAGCAACTGATACTCGGAACGACCAGTGACGGTGCAGGAGGGAGTGATCAGTCTGATCTTGCGATGGCGACACGATTGGCAACGCTCGCCGAGACACAATTCGGCATGGGCGAGACGCTGCGTTTCAGCAAATCGACCGGTGACGAAGATCTTGAGCGCTTGCGACCGATCCGCAGCTTTGCGTTCGCATCGATCACGTGTTGAAGATGGAACTGCAGCGCGCCAGCTCGATCCTGGCGGAGGAGCGGCTGTTGATCGACCGGTTGACCGAGGAACTGATCGCTACCGGCAGACTGACGCCGGAGCGGGTTTCAGCGATCGAAGCCGAACTGCAACGCCGAACCCATCTCGGTGCAGTCCGCTCAACGATCGCTGCCAGACATCACTGAGCCGACAGCTTGACACCCCGACCGAACTGTCCGGGGTGTCAACATTCACTCAGACAATCTGTCACCTGCAATACGGTCGAATTTATTCCGATGCGCCTTGCCATTGAAGTATGCTCATTCGAATGCGCGACACGTCAGTTTTCCGGTAGGATAGGTCATGATGACTTATCTCAAGTCAAAATACGTTGCACACCGTCGATTCAAATTCTGACTTTTCCGATTCAATTCCCCTCGGCGAGGATTCACATTCAAACGCCGTACGCAACGCTGTGGATTCCCGTCTCGATATCATCGATTCAGAGCGAGACGGCGTTTGTCCGCAGAGCCACTCCGTTATGGTGGTCGTGAGCTGTTGGTGGCCAATGTGGATTGTCACATAGGCGTTCGGGGAGGCTCGAATCCGATCATTTGGATGTCGGGTATGCAGGCCAGCTCCTGATCTACCGAGCCTGTCGGCGGCTTTTTTCGCTTGACAGGTTTAAGGACTGGCCGCAGCCTAGTATCAGTATCAACGCAAATTTCCCCAGCATGAACAATAACTTGAACACCGTCACGCCTGCGTGCGTGCATAAGACTCCGTGTGCCTTGTCGAAGAGAATTGCCAATCTCTATCTTTCGGTCGGCATGGAGGTCACGCCATGGAACTGAGCCGCGACTTCAATTCGTCGACATTTAATTCCATACATCAATTGCGCGACCAGGCGCACATCGATGCGCCCAACCATTCAGCCTCGTTCGACCGTATCCTGCCGCTTATAGGTGACAAGGCCGTCATTTACGTCAGCCAGCCGGTGCCTGTCGGCACGGACGTCACCGTGACCCTCACGCCGACGGACATAAAGGTCGATGCTCGGACCGATCAACCGTTTAACCGCGAATGGGTTTCCGCGCAGTGCAAGGAACATGAGGCCGAGCTACGGAGCCTCGCGAGAAGGACCTTGAGCCGCTTCGATGCGTGTTCGATGCGACTTCTGGGCAAATTGGTGCAGCCCCATCCGGACCTTGCCGGTTACATCGACATCTACAGAACACTGGTGTTCAACGATCGCGGATGCATCCTCGACTATCCGTATCAGATGCAAATTTTCGACGAGGACTACGGGCGCATTCCGCGCTTCGTCGTCTCCGTCACAAAAGATATGGCCAAAGCGATTCAGACGATAACCCGGGATGCTACCGCAGCGTTCATACGATCAGATCTACGTAATGAAGACAACACTGTTTGGTTTGAGGGCTTCTACTGGATGTCAGTCCAGCAGGCGAGGTATCGTCGAAGCTTCTTCGTGCCGTATGAGCCTGGTCGCTTTTCGGAGACTGAAGCTTGCGATTGGATGAGCAAGGCCCTCCGTCAGGGATTTGCTGAGATCGCCGTTGTACGCCATTTGGACGGGATTGAATGGCCGTGACGAAGACCATTCCAGCTTTCGACATCAATAGGTGTGCAGCGGGCCCCGTCAGTGGCCATGCGTCGACGCGTTTGTTTGCCGTGCTCCACGCAATATTGCCCGCCTCGACACCGACAGTCACCGATTCAACGAACGATACTTTCGATTCTCGGTCGAACGGCGTTTGCGGGGAGCGGTGATGGCTAAATCCAGAGCGACACGGCTGCGAGAACAGAGAGCGCGGCAGCAGGAATATCGCGACCAGCAGAAGCAACTGCGCCGCCCCGGCCGCGACGATATCGCCCGGATCGCGTTGCAGTGGTTGATTGTCAACACTGCGAAACTCGCCGAGCGGGAAGGCAATCCGGCTCGGATGAATAAGGTCGAGGAAGCTACACTCGAGAAGCTGGTTGAGCAGGGATTTGATCCAGCGGCCTCAGACCGGGTCCTGGGCGATCTCATCGACAGGTATGTCGAAGGCAACTGGGATTTCCGCCGAAAGCCACATCTATTTTCAGGCAATCGTGTCGCAGGCGGTGTGGCCGATATTGCGATGTAGGGGGCCTCTTGATCCTGTCTCAGGGACCAAACGGCGTTCTCACGGAAAGTCCATCGCTCCCCCCATTACTTCATATAACGGGGTTTGCGATGGAATCGGCGCGACGCGACGGTATTTGAACCCGCCGTAAGACCTGTCGCTTGTATCCACCCGGTCTTCTCCCTAGGTACCGGGTGATCAGGGGGCTACATGAGCAAAAACGTCATTGTTTACGCACGCTATTCGACCGATCGCCAGGATGAGCAGTCGATCGAGACACAGATCGAACGCTGCCAGGCGACCATCGATCAGCACGGCTGGCACCTCGTAGAGACATATCAAGATAGCGCCGTCAGCGGCACGAGCTACAAGCGGCGGCCCGGCATCCAGCAACTGCTACGGCGCGTTGAACATGGCGGAATCGACATCGTGCTATGCCTGTCGACGGATCGTCTCTCGCGTGACGTCGCCCACAGCGCGCAGATCGGCAAGAAGCTGAGCTATCACGATGTCGAGCTTTGGACCGCGAGAGCCAATGCCCGCATTTCCGACATCGAGATGAACATCGGCGCAGTGCTTAGCCAGGAAATGGTTGAACAAGGGCGCTACCGCACCCGGGAAGGTATGAGAACGACGGTCCAGAAGGGCAAGGCTGCCGGCGGGATTGCCTATGGTTATCGTGTCAAGCAGGCCTATGATGAACGCGGAGACCGCATTCCGGGTCTGCGCGAGATCGACGAAGCCGAAGCCCGGATCATCCGCTGGATTTTCGAGGAATATGCCAAAGGCCGCTCGCCGAAGGAGCTGGCCATAGAACTCAACAGTCGCGTCCCCCCCGTGCCCGGACCACGGGGAGCGAAGTGGCGTGATACTGCGATCCGTGGACATGTCAGCCGTGGCAGCGGCATTTTGAACAATGAACTGTATATTGGCCGTGTCGTCTGGAACCGGCGCGAATACCGCAAGAACCCAGATACCGAGAAGCGTGTAGCGCGTCCTAACTCCCGCGATGAATGGATCGTCACTGAACAGCCCGATCTGCGGATTGTCTCCGATGCCCTCTGGACCGCCGTCAAGAAGCGGCAGATGGAGGTCGAACAGAGCTTTTCCCGGACGACCACAAACCGCCTGAACAGAGGCCACCGGCCGCAATACTTGCTGAGCGGTATTGATGGCCGGGCACGCTGCCATCCCCGCCCTCGATCAGATGCTGGATGACTTGGAACAGCAACGCCTGACGCTATCAAAGCAGTTGGCTACTGCTCCACCTACTAACTCCCCTACTGCGACGCAGGCGCTCAATGGCGGCCTGCTCAGAAGTGCGATTGCGGCAGTCAGGACCATGCTGTCAACGCGGGAGAACGGTGTCGAGGAGAGCTGGATATCTCTGGCCCGCCAACTTATCCAGAAAGTGGTGATCGCACCATCGGCGGACGGCAAATCGGCGGAGCTTACCATCCATGGCCGCCTCGCAGCCATCCTGGCCGCCCAGGACGCCTGGCGTGATGTCTCACGGGAACTGCGGGATCAGCAATCTGCGGAGTACGTCCGCATGCGTTCGTCGGGCGCGTTCAAGTCGCTGGCCGACAAAACAAAATTCCTTCGCCGCTGCGAGGCCTTGCTGGCCGAGCGGGAGAAGGAACGGCTGCTATTACAAGTCTCAGTGGTTGCGGGGGCAGGATTTGAACCTGCGGCCTTCAGGTTATGAGCCTGACGAGCTACCGGGCTGCTCCACCCCGCGTCAAGTCGTCGAATTCCGAGTTGTGTTGGCCCGGTCTTGGGAGGGGCCGCGTGTGTGCGAGAAGATGTTTTTGACTTGCGCTTTGCAGACCTGGCAGCGACCTACTCTCCCGCGTCTTAAGACGAAGTACCATCGGCGCTGGGGCGTTTCACGGCCGTGTTCGGAATGGGAACGGGTGCAGCCACCCCGCCAGAACCACCAGGTCGGCAAAGCGCAAGTTTTGCTCCCGGAGGGAGCAATTGTGAGAAGCTGGTGAGGCTTTCGCCTCTTTTTTTGAACACGTCTTTTGTCTGCCGCCCCGGCCGAATGCCGCAAGCGCAGAGCGCGTCGCGCCTTGTGGCGCGCGCCGTCCGCAGCGAAGCGATCTTCCGATCGCGACAGCGTGAGGACAGAGATAGCATCATCAAACTTCGTTTGATGAGCATAGGCAACAAGAACGATCAAGCCGATCGAACGATTAGTACCGGTAAGCTTCATGCGTTGCCGCACTTCCACACCCGGCCTATCAACGTGGTCGTCTTCCACGGTTCTCGAGGGAATACTCGTTTTCAGGTGGGTTTCCCGCTTAGATGCCTTCAGCGGTTATCCCTTCCATATATAGCTACCCTGCTATGCCCTTGGCAGGACAACAGGTCCACCAGAGATATGTCCATCCCGGTCCTCTCGTACTAGGGACAGATCCTGTCAATATTCCTACACCCACGGCAGATAGGGACCGAACTGTCTCACGACGTTCTGAACCCAGCTCACGTACCGCTTTAATTGGCGAACAGCCAAACCCTTGGGACCTGCTCCAGCCCCAGGATGCGATGAGCCGACATCGAGGTGCCAAACAACCCCGTCGATATGGACTCTTGGGGGTCATCAGCCTGTTATCCCCGGCGTACCTTTTATCCGTTGAGCGATGGCCCTTCCACGCGGGACCACCGGATCACTATGACCGACTTTCGTCTCTGCTCGACTTGTCAGTCTCGCAGTCAGGCGGGCTTATGCCATTGCACTCGACGAGCGATTTCCGACCGCTCTGAGCCCACCATCGCGCGCCTCCGTTACTCTTTCGGAGGCGACCGCCCCAGTCAAACTACCCACCATACACTGTCCCGGATCCGGATGACGGACCGCGGTTAGACATCCATGACGATAAGGGTGGTATTTCAAGGATGGCTCCACAGGAACTGGCGTCCCTGCTTCAAAGCCTACCACCTATCCTACACATGCCGACACGAATGCCAGTGTAAAGCTATAGTAAAGGTGCACGGGGTCTTTCCGTCTGACCGCAGGAACCCCGCATCTTCAC